>NZ_JCBANG010000129.1:0-13060 GCF_059760905.1 Achromobacter sp. 1011811831 | reverse complement strand
AATGGATGTGGTCCTACAATCACGAACGCCCAAATATGGCACTGGGCGGCTTCACCCCCAAACAGCGGCTAGCCATGGCTGCATAGCGTTCCTACTTCTGGCAATCGCTAAGAATGGGGGGATTACCGGCCCGCTACACGCGGGCCTTTTTCTTCTGGCCTCGCAGGTCACATGCTGAGTGGCACCTGGTTCAGGTGCTCAATAGGACGGCACCGGAGCGAATTATCATCCCCTCTTGCATATTTTTCGTAGCGTGCTACGATTTCGTTCATCAAGCGGATGGAGTTCATTGTGAGCTACAACAACCGAGGGTTCCAGTCTACACGCGAGCGTCGCGTATCGATGTCCAACCATGCGGATAAGCGTGCGCGGCAGCGCGGTATCGATAAGACCGCTCTGCCGCTGCTGTTGGCCTACGGTCAACGGGAGTTCGACGGCAGGGGAGGCATCCGCTATTTGATGACTTCAGATTCGCTTGACGCACTCAGTCGGGCGGTTGGCCGCACGAAGCAGGTGGAGGCGCTGGCCGGGGTCTACGCCGTAGTCAGCCCAGAGGACCAGACCGTCATTACGATGGGCCACCGTCACAACTGAGGGTAAATAGAAACACGATGGTACGAACCGAGTCGCCCGCCACACGGGCTTACTGGCAACTGGCTGACCTTGCACGGCTTGATGGGGCCAGCGATGCCCAACTGTTCGCACTGACTTGGCTGGCTGCCGGCCGAATGGTCACGTTGCGGCAAGCTCGTGGACTTTCCACAGTTGACCAGCTCACAGAGTTGCAGGCCTGGAGGGAGTTGCTGGAGGCCGGGTTTCCGCGGGAAGGGTACGACCTCGTTGCGGCCCAGCGGGCTTCTGCGGTCGCTCATGATGTCGGTCGGCGTGCCGCTGCTGCAGCTATTGCCTCCGAGTTGGAAGCGGAACTCGGGCCGCATCGTTGGGATGTCCTTCCATGCATTACCGATTCGCCTGGTCGCCGCGGCGAAGCCGAAGGTACCGTGGTGTCCGAGTTGGCCTCGCTGCTGATGGACATGGTCGGCGCACCACCAGACAGTGAAGTCTGGATTCCGTTCGACCTCAAAGGACAGTTGACCGTCGAAGCCCTGCGCCGCGGATGGCGTGTGCATGCGGCCTCGCCATTGGCGTCTTGGCCGTTGGTCCGTCAACTCCTGTTGACGATTGAGACAGGGCAGCCTCATCCACCGTCAGTTCGGACCGAAGTTGAACGTGACGCTGTGGGCCGTCCCGTTGGGCGTGCGGACTATGCGCTTGTGATGCCACCCTTCGGCCTGCACGTCAAGGACAGTCGCATGCCGATGTGGGACATCACTGAAACCCGTGCCCATGAACAATTCGCCCGCAGCGAGTCCTGGGCCCTCTTTGAATTCGCAAACCGCATCAACAAGCGGGCTGTATTTGTGACGCCCCAAGGGGTTTTGTTCGCAAAAGGGCAGGAACAGCGTCTGCGCGAATATCTGCTGAACCGGGGTAATGAAAGCACCGAGGTCCAGGCCGTTATCACGCTACCACCAGGTGTGTTTGGTGCCATGGGCATCGCTGGTGCTATCACCGTAATGGACGTTGCCGGTGAGCCCGGCACTATCTATATGGCTGACCTGGGCAGTGGTCGACGCTCGCTTCAG
The DNA here is from genome assembly GCF_059760905.1 of Achromobacter sp. 1011811831. NCBI lineage: Bacteria > Pseudomonadati > Pseudomonadota > Betaproteobacteria > Burkholderiales > Alcaligenaceae > Achromobacter > Achromobacter sp. 1011811831. Next base: position 11,414 of record NZ_JCBANG010000129.1, on the reverse strand, counting down.
GAGGCCGGAGACATTGTCTCTGCAGGCCGCGAGGTGGCCCTTGGACAGTCGCAGGCCGACAAGGCTCGGCTCGTGACCCGCGATGAGATTGAAGCAAACGAGTTCAGCTTCGCTCCATCGCGCTACCTACGGCGCGTTGCAGACCTGGGTGAGGATGCCGTCAAGCTTGGCGACATCTGTGAAGCCGTGAGGCCGCCCGTTGCCTCCAAGGAGGCAACTCCCTTCGAGGTTGCGGAGGTGGGATTGCCAGACCTGCACCAATGGCACCCCATCAACCACGGCATCGAGAAGACCGTCTACCTGAAATCGGCGCCGAAAGACGCAACGCTGGTACAGCCGGGGGACATCGTGATGTCTATCAAGGGCTCAGTCGGGCGAGTTGCCCTGATGGGCGCGGCTGCGCAGCACCGGCCGACGGTAGTGTCTCAGAGCTGCCTTGTGCTACGCCTGGACCCGAAGTGGCACGAAAAAAATCTGTCGCCGGAGGTCCTTGTTATGTACCTGCGCTCCCCTCATGGTCAGGCACAGCTTGACGGTCTCCAGGTCGGTGCAGGCGTGCAGCATATCAGCCCAGGGACGTTGATGAGTGCGGTCATGGTGCCACTGCCATCCGCGCAGACCTACGTAGAAATCCGGCAAGACTACGACCAGCTTTGCCACCTCGAACACCAGGTCGCCAGCCTCGGCGGAGAAATGGCAGACATCTCGCAGCGACGCTGGCCAGAGACGCTCCAATAAACCGCTGCTCCGTTTCACTGGCTGCCCCAATAACATTGTATGAACAACCGAAAAACCACATGGCTCAACTGACTCTCGACACGCTGGAAAGCTGGCTCTGGGAATCCGCCAATATTCTGCGCGGCTCCATCGATTCGTCCGACTTCAAGAACTACATTTTCGGACTCTTGTTCCTCAAGCGCTTCAACGATGTGTTTGAAGAACGCGTCAGCCAATTGATGGCCGACGAAGGCTTGAGCCAAGCAGAGGCCGATGCAGAAATTTGCGAAGACCAGGGCGCCTTCCCGCCAACGGCGCGCTGGGGCTGGCTCATTACCCGTACCGAAAATATTGGGGAAGCGTTGGACAAGGCGTTCCACGACATCGAATCCGGCGTGAAGGGCACCGACCTGCAGCATGTGCTCACCGCCACCCAGTACGGCGATAAGCGTGTGCTGTCTGACCACACGCTGCAACGCCTGCTGCGCCACTTCAACCTGTACAAGCTGGGCAATGCCGACCTCTATAAGGCCGACATGCTGGGCGATGCCTACGAATATCTCATCAAGCAGTTTGCCGACGACGCCGGCAAGAAGGGCGGCGAGTTCTACACGCCCAAGGGTGTCGTGCAGTTGGTGGTGGGGCTGCTTGACCCGCAGCCCGGCATGAGCGTGTACGACCCCACATGCGGCAGCGGTGGCATGCTGGTTGAAAGTGCTCACCACATCGCCGAGTTGCCGGGCGGCACTCTCATGGGCAAGCCCAATGCGTTGCTCTATGGCCAGGAAAAGAACCTGGGCACCTGGGCTATCGCCAAGCTTAACCTGTACCTCCACAACATGCGGGCCGAGATTGAGCGCGGCGACACGCTGGTCGAGCCCAAGCACCTGAATGGCGACTACTTGAAAACCTTCGACAGGGTGATTGCCAACCCGCCGTTCTCGGCCAAGGCGTGGTGGGCGCCGCTGGAACTCGCCGCCGAAGCTGAGCAGGAGGGAGAGAAGAAAACCAAGGCGCCAAACTACAAGCAGGTCAGCGACCCGTATGGCCGATTTGGCTACGGCGTTCCGCCGCGCGGCTATGCCGATTTGGCTTTTGCCCAGCACATGCTCGCCAGCTTGAAGGCCGATGGCCGCATGGGGGTCATCTTGCCGCATGGCGTGCTGTTCCGCAGCGGCGAAGAAGGCAAGATTCGTGAGGGGTTGCTATTCGGCACCGACGCGGCCAGCGGCAGCCAGCCAGGCGACCTTATCGAAGCCGTTATCGGCTTGCCACCTGCGCTGTTTTACAACACGCCAATCCCAGCGTGCGTGCTGGTGCTAAATAAGCGGAAACCCATCGGGCTACAGGGCAAGGTCATCATTATCGACGCGAGCGCCGACTTTGGCGACGATAAGGTGCAGAATCGCCTTAGACCTGAAGACATTCGTCGTATCTCCAGCGCACACAAGAATGCATTCGAACATCAGACTGAAGTCCAGAGCTATTGTCGAGTGGTGACGCTTGACGAAATACGCAAGAACGACGGCAATCTCAACATCGCCCGTTATATCGAAAATGGCAAGGTAGAAGAGACTGTCGATGTGGCAGCGACCTGGGCACAACTGGCGAAGCTGGCGCAGGAAGAAACTCTCATTGATGCGCAGTTGGAAGAGTATTTGGCTGAGCTTGCGGTTGAAGGGGACAGCAAGTGAAGTCTACTACTAACAGTAAAGCGAACGTTGTGTGTCAATACCCAAAGGAATGGAAGCTTCGTCGCCTGGGCGACTTTGGGGATTCATACTCCGGGCTGTCAGGAAAGTCGAAGGAAGACTTCGGCGATGGGTACACCTATGTTCCGTACAAAAACGTCTTTCTTAACGCGTTCGTGTCAGAGAATTTTCTCGAGCGGGTCGCGATAGAGCCTGGGGAAACCCAGAGTCAGGTGGAGAAGGGAGACATACTCTTCACGATTTCCTCCGAAACGCCGGAGGAGGTCGGGATGTCGTCAGTGGTCGCGCACAAGCCAGCGGAGGAGCTTTACCTCAATAGCTTCTGTTTTGGGTTTCGACCGAGAGAATTGTGTCTCGACATTGCCTACTCGGGCTATGCATTTCGGTCCGAATATATGCGAAGGAGAATTACGTTCCTGGCTCAAGGGTCGACGCGCTATAACATCTCAAAGAAAAAGGTGCTCGACATTAAGCTACCTGTGCCTCCGCTGCAAGAGCAAAGGGGAATCGCTGAGATACTCATGACGGTGGATTCCAAGCTGAATTTGATTTCCCGTCAAATCGAAGTCGCACAAATTCTAAAGCGCGGTTTGATACAAAAATTGTTTAGCAGAGGTGCGGTCGACAATGATATGCATGGCGAGTGGACGCCCAGGAATCTTTCATTGACCCCCCCTGGTGTTCTGCCGAACGGATGGCAAGTCGTTCGATTGGGGGACATCGCACCGCTTGTCAGGCGGCCCGTCGATGTACACTCGGAGGGAATATATCCCGAGCTCGGCTTGCGCTCTTATGGGAAAGGCACATTTCACAAGCCTGCATTGCGAGGGCAAGAGGTTGGAAACAAGCGCCTTTTCGAAATCAAAGAGGGTGACCTGCTTTTCTCTAATGTGTTCGCTTGGGAGGGCGCAGTGGCCGTGGCGCGGGAAGAGGATGACGGTCGTTTTGGCTCCCATAGATACATAACGTGTGTAGTTGATAAGTCCCGCGCAAGAGTGGATTATCTCTTTAGATTCCTGACCACTTCCGCTGGTTTGGCGCTACTTGAGCTTGCGTCCCCTGGTGGGGCAGGCAGAAACAAGACTCTCGGTTTGAGTGCCCTTGCAAATATCCCTATTCCGCTTCCGCCGCTTGCACAGCAGAAGAAGGTTTCACTCATGCTGAATGAGGTGGATAAGAAGACCGCTTCGCTATTAGCTAGACGTGCTCAATGTGAGGCACTTAAACAAGGACTGATGCAAAAGCTGCTGACCGGAGAATGGCGCGTCAAGGCGGCCGTCGCAGAAGTAGCTGCCTGAACGCCGCACTGGACAAGTACTTGGAAGGGTAACGCCAATGGCCAACGCCGAAAAGAATGGGGTCGAAGTTCCTGCTATCGAATGGCTGGTCAGGTTGGGTTACACCCACCTGCCGGGCGGCAAGGTTGTGGTCGAACATCGGCACTTGGCCCCGTTGCTGGAAAATGTCCTCAAGCCCAGGCTACTGGCGCTGAATCCATGGCTGGAATCCGCACCCGGCGGTGTGGATGCCGCCCTCATCGAACTGCGCAAACGGGTCACCGACGAGCTGCTGCCAGCCAACAAGGCGTTCTGGGAGCAGGTGGTGCACCGCTCCGACATCCAGGTCAAGGATGCCGAGGGTAAACCGCGCAGCGTGCGTTTCTTTGACGCCGGCACCGCGGCCAACAACGACTTCCACGTGGTGGACCAGTACGTGGGTCGCAATGCCGACGACGATGTGTTCCGCCCAGACCTGCTGCTTTTCGTCAACGGCCTGCCCATGGCCATCATCGAGTGCAAGGCCAGCCACCACCGGCTGGATGAAGCCCTCGCACAATTGGACGGCTACCGCGCGACCTTCCCGACTCAGTTTGTGTTCAATCAGGTCAGCGTAGGGTTGAATGGCCGGCAAGGTTTGTATGGCGCTATCTTCACGCCCCCGGCGTTCTACGCGCACTACCGGCTGCAAGAGGCCGAGCGTGCCGAGGTGGCGGCTTTGCTGGGGGATGAGCCGAGCGAACAAGACGAGTTGCTGTGGGCGCTGTTCGAGCCGGCGCGCTTTCTCGAGCTCATTACCCATTACGTGCTGTTCGAAACCCGCGATGGCAAGACCGTCAAGAAGCTGCCGCGTTACCAGCAGTGGCGAGCCGTGCGCAAAACGGTGCAGCGCCTGACCGCGCCCAAGCCACTCGGCGGTGTGGTGTGGCATACGCAGGGCAGCGGCAAGTCGCTCACCATGGCGTTGCTGGCTCGCCTGCTGCGTGCCGAAAGCACGGGCCTGGACAACCCGACAGTGCTCGTGCTGACCGACCGGCGCGACCTCGACAAGCAAATCTTCGACACCTTCCACGCGGTGGGCATCAAGGCCATCCAGGCGGTGTCCGTCGATGGTCTGGTCAAGATGTTGTCGAACGACTATGGCAGCGTGTTCACGAGTACGGTGCAGAAGTTCCAGGAGAAGGACGATGCGGAGGCCGAGGTTGATGCTTCGGCAGAACCCTCGCCGGATGAGGATGACACCCTTCTGGCGACGCGTCACCAGCGTGTGCGTGACGGCAAGGATTTTTTCATGGTCGAAGAGCGCAACGCCAACTACGACCAGTACGACGCAGATGGGGTGTTGCTATCGCCCAAATGGGAAGAGTTCGGCCGCGAGAAGGTGAACTTCCGTGTGCTGAGCACCAAGCCCAACTTCTATGTGCTGGTGGACGAGGCGCACCGTAGTCAGTACGACTTCCTGGCTGCCTTTATGCGGGCCAGTCTGCCGAATGCCAAGTTCATCGCTTTTACTGGTACGCCGCTGCTGAACGATGACAAACACACTCTGGCTGAATTTGGCGGAGGGGAATACATCGACGAGTACCGGCTGCACGAGGCCGTGGCCGATGGGGCCACGCTGCCCATCAAGTACCAGGACGCCTGGGTGGCGCTGGCGCCCGATGTCAATCTCGACCAGGCGTTTAAAGACCAATTCGTCAATGAGCCCGAGGCTCGCCAGCACGCTCTGAAAAAAGAACTGCTCACGCGCTGGCGGCAGGCCGGTGACCGCATGGAAAAGGTGACTCACCATCTGGTCGAGCACTTTCTGGACAACGTGCAGGCCAAGGGCCTCAAAGGCATGCTGGTGTGCGACGGGCGAGAGATGGCTGTGCGCTACAAAGACCTGCTCGATGCCACCATGAACGAGCGCCAAAAGCAGGGGCTCCCCACTTTTGAGAGCCGGGTGGTGGTGTCCCTGGCCAACATCACGGCTTCGCGCACCGGTGCTTCTGAGACAGAAGCCGCTGCCGAGAAGGGTGTCGGCGCGGACAAGGTGCGCACCATTGAAGAGCGCGTGCGCGATGAAATCAAGGCCGGCAAGGTGCCGGTCGCGATGCCGCCAGAGCAGATTGCCAACTTCGTCAGCAAGCTGTTTCCGCTGCCCTATGGCGATGAAGCCAAGGGCAAGGACGGCAAGGTACACGCCAATAACATCGGGCTCATCATCGTGTCCGACATGCTGCTCACTGGCTGGGATGCGCCGATTGTCGGCACCATGTACTTGGACAAGCCGCTCAAGGAACATACCCTGCTGCAAGCCATCGCACGCGTGAACCGCACCATGGCAGGCAAGAACGCGGGCTACATCGTGGACTATCACGGCGTGGTGGAGCATCTAGACCACGCCCTCAAAATCTACGGCGGCGAGGTCAAGCCCGCCCAGGTATGGGAGGGCGTCGAGAGCGAGTTGCCCAAACTGCAAGCGACGCTGGAGCGTATTCTCAAGCTCCTGCCGCGCAAGCATGACCCTGTCAGCCAGCGTGAGGACTACAAGGCCGACGCCGAAGTCTTCCTCGACCCGGCAGCCCGGCTGGATAAGGTGGAAGACTTTCTGGAACTGGTCAAACAGTTCAACCGTAGCATCGACATCATCCTGCCGGACGTGCGCGGGGTGCCGTTCAAACCGTATTTCACGCTGTTTGCGGAAATCCGTCTGATGCTGAGGGACAAACTGCCCGGCACAGCATATCGGGAGCGCATCACCAAACTCGAATCGGTGCTCCTGCAGCAGTTGCTGGATGAATACATCAACGCCAGCCCAGCCAAGAGCCTGCTCGGCAAAGAGGTGTCGATTCTTGATGCCTCGGACATGGACCGGCTCAAAAAACTGGCCAGCCCCGGCAGCCGGGCGCTGGTGATGAAAAACCAGCTGAAACACACCATCGAGACGGGGCGCGACAAGGACCCTGTGTTCTTCGACAAGCTGGCGGAGGAGTTGGAAAAGCTGCTTGAAGAAGAAAAGGCCGGCCGCATTACCCAGGCCAAGTTCCTGGAGCAGTTGGACCTGTTCGGTCAGCGCATTAAAGAGAAAGACAACACCGGCTTTTCCAGCCCGGCCCATTCCGCCGCGTTCCACTACCTGGAATCGCACCTGTCGAGCGACGTGGCCCGGGGCGTTACGACCAAGCTGTTCGAAGATGAGGAGCTTAGCCACACAATGGCCTCTGGCAATTGGAAGGCCATGCCAGACCTGCACCCCGACATCAAGAAGCGCATCAGTAGCCTATTGGTGCCGCTGGCAGGCTGGCAGCGGGCCGTAGCGCGAGACCACGCTGGCAACTTGCTGACCATTTTTCTGAAGAACTGAGCCATGCCGCGCTTGCAGTACGGAGAGACCACTATCGAGTGGCAGTTTCAGCCAGATGCAGGGCTGAAGCGCCACTATTTGACGGTCGAACGTGGCCACCCCGTTCTATTGCGCGGGCCGTGGGTAGAAGTGCTGGAGCAGGAGGCACTGGTACGGCGGCGCGCCAGGTGGATTCGAGAGAAGCTGGCGCTGGTCAACAAGCCTCAGTCTGAAGACGCCATCGTGACCGGCAGCCGGCTCAAGTATTGCGGGCGCAGCTACTTCACGGAGGTCCGGCACGCGCCCGCTCTGACTACACCACGGCTGGCCTTTACCGCGTCACGCTTCGTGGTGGAGTGCCCGTGGGGGAGCGCCATCACTCCGGAAGCTGTGGCGCCGCTGTTGGAGAGCTTCTACCGCGAGCGCGCGGAAGAAAAACTGCTGTCACGAGTTCGCCATTGGGAGCGCGAAACAGGGTTGAAAGCTGCGGGAGCCCGCGTCCGGCATTTTCAAAGCCGATGGGCGAGTTGTGACGCGGCGAACGTCCTGCAGTTTCACCCCAGGGTGATGGAACTGGCCGGCAGCGTGCAGGACTACGTCATCGTCCACGAGCTTTGCCACACCGTCGAGAAGAACCACACCAGAGTCTTCTGGAACCTGGTTGCCCAGGTCATGCCCGGGTGGCGGCGAGAGCATGAGGCGCTGGAGAGGGCGGTGTTTGGAGATGCGGTCTAACTTATGAACTCATCTATGTTTGACGAGCCACGCGAAAATGAATTCACTCAAGGCACGGTCTTCTCATGCGCTTACGCAGAGGACTACCCCGATTCCTCGGTCTATGGTCTCGTAATCACGGCGCGATGTGATGCCGCCCAGGACAAGGCTCCCATCTTCAGCTACATCCCCGTGGTGCCCCTTCACGACTGGGTATTGTGTGACGGAGCGAACAATGCCATGGACCGCATAGACGCGGATTGCCATAACACTCTGAAGAACTACCTCAAGGACGCGTCTCTTTCGGAGTCGCTTCTGGAAACCAAGGCGGTAGATGAAATATATGACGCGCACTTTAAGGCGAAGGAAAGTGAGCGTGCCTGGACTGCTCGCTGCTCGAAGATTCGGGCGACCATAGAGAATTATGCTAAGAATCAGCGGCTGAGGACGTCTCATGATTCAAAGGAAGAGCGCAGGCTCCATTTGATAGAAAATTCTGGAAAAGTCGATGGCGTCGTCAAAGAGCTATCCGGGAATCGGCTTAGTGGTTTCTATTTTTTGCGAGAAATGCCATCGCTCGACGGCGATAAGGCGAACTATGTGGCTTTACTGCGCGAGATTCATCACATACCAACAAATCTCGCGCGCGAGATTGTCGACGGTCTAGCAAAAGAAGCATGGGTGGCTCGGCAGCAAAACAGTTTGCGATGCCCTCGATTCGTTGGTGACAGCGACCTCGCAGCCCCAGTGGCCAAGTTGAAGTCACCGTGGATTGAACATCTTATGCAAAATTTCACCATGCTCTTTGCGAGAATTGGGGTTGCTGACAACGACTATGCCTCGGTGAGGAAGTCTCTTGCGTCAATCGGTCTGGGGTAAACATGAAATTCATCTATTTTGACGAAGGTGCCTGTTCTGAAATCACCTCCGAGCGATTTTTCCAGTCGCCCGAGTTCGAGCTAGGAAAACTGCTTGTCTCGGTGCTGCGTGGCACTGCGCCAAAAGCACAGCTTACCTTCCGCTGCGTTGCACTGTCAGCGTCCGATGGTGTTTTCGTTTTGACTCCAGGAAAGGGACTGCAGAACTACTTGGTAATCGACTTAGAAGAAGCCGCGGAGCTCCTGCGATTAGACGATAGCGGGCTTATTCTTACGCTACAGAAGACCTTTCGCTTTGCGACAAAATATTGGGCTGGCCTGAAACCAAGTGCCAATGAGCGTGTACTCTCCAATAACAAGGCCATCATCTTTCCGTACCCAATTGGAATGCAGACGGCACTTCGTGTCTCCCTTGACCGGAACCCCGACGAAAAGCGGCGAGCAAAGCGTGAATCGCAAAAGGCTCTCTTGCTTTACAAGTTTGGTGATACCGAAGGTGGTGGAGTAACCGAGGCATCTCGGCTGACGAACTTCAGAAAAGCGTGGGATGGCCGCGACGAAGCGTACGTCTTGGCCGCTAAGCAAATTCCGGTGGCGACTGGAGCGAACAGAAACGGCTCGAGTTCTTTGGTCGTAACTGAGCTGCAAGATTCAAGTTCTCCACGCATCGTTGCGGCTGGCCTGGAAGGCTGGTCGAAGGTGCTGACTACTTCGCAGCTAGCGTTCGTCGACTCGCCCTTGACGGTACCTCATCGAATCGAGGGACCTGCTGGTACCGGTAAGACGCTTTGCCTTGTACTGAAGGCCTTGAAAACAGTCCAAGATGCGGAGGGAGTGGGTGAACCACACCGAGCACTCTTCATCGCGCACAGCGAGCCAACTCGCCGCGCAATTGAGAACCTCTTTGCCATCAATGGTGGCGAGGAGTATATGGAGGCAGAGCTTGAGCTGCTGGCCAAAGCGCAATCAATCAAGGTAATGACCCTGCAGGAGCTCTGCGCGAATCTACTAAAGCGCGAAATTTCCGAGTCAGAGCTGGTGGACCGAGACGCCTACGAGTCAAAGCTTGTCCAGCGGCTCTATGCCATTGAGGGCGTCGAATGTGCCCTTCGCGATGAGTACCAGTCTCACGTCCCCTTTCTGTCTGAGCCATTCAAGAAGTTCCTGGCGGAAACTGAGCACTGGGCAATCGCGGAAATGCTCCAGCATGAAATAAGTGTCCAGATAAAGGGCCGTGCGGACCAAGACCTCAGCAAGTACAAGAAGCTGGAGAAGTTGAAGATGGGGCTGCCGGTAGAGAATGAAGGCGACAAGACCTTCGTATTCTTGATGTACCAAAAGTACCAGAACGAGCTGGAGGTGTCCGCCCAGTTTGACACCGATGATGTCGTGCTCAGTGCAACGTCTCAACTCAACACCCCGATTTGGCGTCGACGCCGTGCGCGCGAAGGATTCGATTCCATCTTTATTGATGAGACTCACCTGTTCAACGTCAACGAACTTTCTGTCTTTCACAGGTTGACGAAGCGCGAGCTTCATCAGCCAATTGCGTACTCCGTTGACCGTTCCCAGGCACTCGGGGACCGGGGGTGGACCGACCTCGCATTCGAAGCGGCCTTCGACCCATCCGGTACTCTCGGCCATTCCGACCCAACTCGCATCCGCTCGGTTTTCCGCTGCTCCCCGGAGATTGTGGACCTTGCCTTTTCGGTGACGTCGAGCGGTGCAACGCTGTTCACGAATTTTCACAATCCGCTAACGGCATCTGTGAGCGCCTTTACAGCGGAAGAGGAGCGGAAGTCAAGAAAACCTGCTTACTTGGACTTCCCGTCTGACGAAAACATGCTTGAGGCTGCTTTTGAGCGTGCCGATGCACTCGCCCGCGACATGAGCACGCAAAAAGCGGACGTAGCTATCATCGTCTTCGGAGATGAGCTCTTTGCTCGCTCACAAGAGTTTGCGAAGGCCAGCCGCAAACCGGTTGAGGTTGTTAAGAGCCGCGGGGACCTTGAAGCAGTCAACAGGGCAAAAAACTCGGGACGCTTTGTCTTGACGGCACCTGAGTTTGTCGGTGGCCTCGAGTTTGCCGGCGTTGTGCTGGTAGGTGTTGACGGCGGACGCGTACCGCCAAAGGGGGCGGGTCTGGATTTCGAGCCCAGCCAGAACTTCCTGAACTACGCAGCGCATCAACGTCTGTATGTGGCAATCACCCGTGCGAGGTTTCGAGTTGAAATACTGGGAAACACAGCGCGCGGGGTGAGCGACATCTTGAAGAGTGGTGTCGCTGCTGGACTGCTCAGTTTCGGGATGTCTGAATCATAGATTTAGAGAGCCAAGCGATACGGTCCGGCATTCAAGGAATGCTGGCGCTTGGCAACTAATAAGCAATTTCTGGCCCCGCACCTCTTGGGTCGGTGCCCATGGCCATAGAAAATGCCATCGCGATTTGTCAATTGATGGGGCGAAATTCCGTGGTGTTGATGACCATTAGGTTTTCCACCGCCGCGCGAGCGTCAGCAGCCGTTTGCTGACGGCCTCTCTGTTTCCAAGCCAGGTCTTGAACGGCGGCGGCAGCGCGACGTCTGGGTACGTGATTCTCTGGATGTAGAGCAAGATGGCGCTCGGCGTGTAGCCGACACCATAATATCTTTCGCTCCCTTCTGACCTGCCCGGATTTTTCACACCAACGGGATTTGGAGTCTAGCCTCGTTGATTGACCTACTTGCCACCGTCATGGCGGCTTGCCGCGGAGTCAGATATCCCAGACTGGAGTGGGGCCTGACTGTGT
>NZ_JCBANG010000128.1:0-13700 GCF_059760905.1 Achromobacter sp. 1011811831 | reverse complement strand
AAGCCGCGCCGGGAAGGCGCGGCTTGCCCGCGCATCAGGCCAGCGCCTTGAGCACGGCGTCGCCCATGCCCGCGGTGCCGACCTTGGTGGTGCCGGCTTCGTGGATGTCGGCGGTGCGCAGGCCGTCGGCCAGCACGCGGCGCACGGCGGCCTCGATGCGGTCGGCCTGCGGCGCCAGGTTCAGCGAATAGCGCAGCATCATGGCGGCCGACAGGATGGTCGCCAGCGGATTGGCGATGCCCTGGCCGGCGATGTCCGGCGCGGAGCCGTGGCTGGGTTCGTACAGGCCCTGCCCGCCCGCGTTCAGCGAGGCCGAGGGCAGCATGCCGATGGAGCCCGTCAGCATGGCGGCCTCGTCCGACAGGATGTCGCCGAACAGGTTGCCGGTGACGATGACGTCGAACTGGCGCGGGTTGCGCACCAGCTGCATGGCGGCGTTGTCCACGTACATGTGCGACAGCTCCACGTCCGGATACTCGCGCGCCACTTCGATAACGATATCGCGCCAGAACTGCGAGGTCTCGAGCACGTTGGCCTTGTCCACGCTGCACAGCTTCTTGCCGCGCTTGCGGGCGGATTCGAAGCCGATGCGCACGATGCGGCGCACTTCGGATTCGGCGTAGCGCATGGTGTCGAAGCCCTCGCGCTCGCCGGTGAAAGCGCCGTCAGGCGAGGCGCGCACGCCGCGCGGCGTGCCGAAATAGATGTCGCCGGTCAGCTCGCGGATGATGAGGATGTCCAGGCCGGACACGATCTCGGGCTTGAGCGACGAGGCGCTGGCCAGTTCCGGATACAGGATGGCGGGACGCAGGTTGGCGAACAGGCCCAGCGCCTTGCGCAGGCCCAGGATGGCCTGCTCGGGGCGGAATTCGCGCGGCAGGCTGTCGTACTTCCAGTCGCCCACGGCGCCGAACAGCACGGCGTGCGATTCCTTGGCCAGGTTGAGCGTGGCGGGCGGCAGCGGATGCTCAAATGCGTCGAAGGCGGCGCCGCCGACCGGGGCCTGCTTGATGTCGAAAGGCACGTCCAGCGCCTTGAGCACGCGGACGGCCTGCTCGACGATTTCGGGGCCGATGCCGTCGCCCGGCAGGACTGCGATGTTGTGGGTCATGTGCTTGGGGATCCAGTGGTCGGTATGGAAATTCAGGCGATCGGACGGCTTTCGAGCCAGGGATGGCGCGCCAGGCGCTCGGCCTCGAAGGCGCGGATCTTGTCGGCGTGGCGCAGGGTCAGGCCGATGTCGTCGAAACCGTTGAGCAGGCAGTACTTGCGGAACGGCTCGATGTCGAACTTCATGGCGCGGCCGTCGGCCGCCACCACCACCTGGCGGTCCAGGTCGATGTTGAGCTTGTAGCCGGGGAAGGCCTTCACTTCGTCGAACAGGCGAGCGACTTCCAGCTCGGACAGCACGATGGGCAGCAGGCCGTTCTTGAAGCTGTTGTTGAAGAAGATGTCGGCGTAGGACGGCGCGATGATGGCGCGAAAGCCGTACTGCGTCAGCGCCCAGGGCGCGTGCTCGCGGCTCGAGCCGCAGCCGAAGTTCTTGCGCGCCAGCAGCACGGACGCGCCCTGGTAGCGCGGCTGGTTCAGCACGAAGTCCGGGTTCAGCGGACGCTTGCTGTTGTCCATGCCCGGCTCGCCGTGGTCCAGGTAGCGCAGTTCGTCGAACAGATTGGGGCCGAAGCCCGTGCGCTTGATGGACTTGAGGAACTGCTTGGGGATGATGAGGTCCGTGTCGACGTTTTCGCGGTCGAGCGGAGCCACCAGGCCTTCGTGTGTGGTGAATGCTTGCATGATGTCGGATCTCGGTGCGGGGCGCTCAGCGGAACGAGCGGACGTCGACGAAGTGGCCGGCCACGGCGGCGGCGGCGGCCATGGCCGGGCTGACCAGGTGCGTGCGGCCGCCCTGGCCCTGGCGGCCTTCGAAGTTGCGGTTGGACGTGGAGGCGCAACGCTCGCCCGGCTCCAGCCGGTCGGCGTTCATGGCCAGGCACATCGAACAGCCGGGCTCGCGCCATTCGAAGCCTGCCTCGATGAAGATCTTGTCCAGCCCTTCGCGCTCGGCCTGCTGCTTGACCAGCCCCGAACCCGGCACCACCATGGCCTGGCGCACGTTCGACGCCACGCGCTTGCCGCGCGCGACCGCCGCGGCGGCGCGCAGGTCCTCGATGCGGGAGTTGGTGCAGGAGCCGATGAACACGCGGTCCACGCGGATATCGGTCAGCGGGGTGTTGGGCTTCAGGCCCATGTATTCCAGCGCGCGCTCCATGCCGCTGCGGCGCACGTCGTCCTTTTCGCGGTCGGGATCCGGCACGCGGGAATCCACCGGCAGCACCATCTCGGGCGAGGTGCCCCAGGTGACCTGCGGCTTGATGTCGCGCGCGTCGACCTCGACCACGGTGTCGAACTTCGCGCCCACGTCGGTGTGCAGGGTGCGCCAGTACTTGACAGCCTCGTCCCACAGCACGCCATTGGGCGCGAAGGGACGGCCGCGGAAGTAATCGACCGTCTTGTCGTCAACCGCCACCATCCCCGAGCGGGCGCCGGCCTCGATGGCCATGTTGCAGACGGTCATGCGGCCTTCCACGGACAGCGCGCGGATGGCGCTGCCGGCGAATTCGATGGCATGGCCGGTGCCTCCGGCCGTGCCGATGATGCCGATGATGTGCAGCACCACGTCCTTGGCCGTACAGCCGAAGGGCAGCTCGCCCTCGACCTTGATCAGCATGCTCTTGGCTTTCTTCATGAGCAGCGTCTGCGTCGCCAGCACGTGCTCGACCTCGGACGTGCCGATGCCGAAGGCCAGCGCGCCCAGCGCGCCGTGCGTGCTGGTGTGCGAGTCGCCACAGACCACGGTCATGCCGGGCAGCGTGGCGCCCTGCTCCGGTCCGATCACGTGCACGATGCCCTGGCGCAGGTCGTTCATGCGGAATTCGGTGATGCCGTACTTGTCGCAGTTGGCGTCCAGCGTGTCCACCTGCAGCTTGGAAACCGGGTCGTCGATGCCCTGGGCGCGGTGCAGCGTGGGCACGTTGTGATCGGCGACGGCCAGGTTGGCGCCGGTGCGCCAGGGCTTGCGCCCGGCGATGGCCAGGCCTTCGAACGCCTGCGGGCTGGTGACTTCGTGCAGCAGGTGGCGATCGATATAGAGCAGACAGGTGCCGTCTGATTCCTGATGGACGATGTGGGCGTCCCAGAGTTTGTCGTAAAGGGTTTGGGCCATGGATGCGCTCGGCTGATGGACGGTCCGTCTTGTGCCGGCGCGGGATCAAGACTGACTTGCCCGTGTCGGCCGCTACGGCATGAGGGAATTATGCACAGGCGCTGAACCTAGTACAACTACAGTATTTATCCTAGTATCAACACTACCATGATGCCCATATCCGCCCGGGTCGCCGGGCGTCGGCTCCCCCACCCTCAGTGTTCGCGGCAAGCGCGAACGCGCATCCGCCGCAAGCATCAAATCCCGACAAATAATCACATATCTTCGTCAATTTAAACTAATTTGATACAGAATTAGCAAAACGCTATAAACTTGCTTTCCCTTTCGAAAGCCGATTCGAAATAATGCGAAACAAAACGCATCATTAAGAATAAAACCTGTCACAGAAGGGAAAGATCGTGCAAGTTCGACCGTTTTCATCGATGTTGCGCGAAAAAGCACCAGATGGCCGGCGATTATCGTTTACGAATTAACAAATCTTTAATCGTCACTTTTGACATTTACATACATTATGTCGGCCATCTAAACCCACAACGACTCGCGAATAATCATCATGGCTACGTTCTTGCTCAAGCGCACGACTCTCGTCATCACCCTCGCGTTCGCTCCCGCAGCATTCGCGCAACCCGCCACCGGCGCCGACCCCGCCGCGACTGGCGGCGGCACCACCCTGAATCAGGTCATTGAACAGACCTTGCTCAGCAACCCGGAAATCCAGGCCAAGTACCACGACTTCCAGTCTTCGCTCGAAGGCCAGTCGGTGGCGCGCGCTGCGTTCTTCCCGCAGGTCAACGCCCAAGGCTATGTCGGCCGCGAATACCGCAACAACGTGCCGGGCGTGGGTTCCCAACAGTGGAGCCGCCCGGGCTACAACCTGGAACTGCGCCAGCTGATTTTCGACGGCTTCCGCACCAGCAATGACGTCAAGCAGGCCGGTTTCGACAAGCTGGCCCGCTTCTATGACGTGCTGGCCACCAGCGACGCCACCGCGCTGGCCGCCACCCAGGCCTATATCGACCTGCAGCGCTACCGCGACATGGAGCTGCTGGCGCGCCAGAACTATTCGCTGCACGAGGAAACGCTCAAGCAGATCGGCCAGCGCGCCGAATCGGGCGTGGGCCGTCGCGTGGACCTGGAACAGGCCGGCGGCCGCCTGGCCCTGGCGCAGACCAACCTCATGACGGAAACCGCCAACCTGCTGGACGTGCAGCAGCGCTTCCAGCGCGTGACCGGCGCCCTGCCCCCCGAAACGCTGCAGCCGGTGCCCGACGTCGACGCCAAGCTGCCCGCCAAGCCGGGCGACTTCAACGACTCGCTGCGCCGCAACCCCAGCTTCCTGTCCAAGCAGGCCGGCCTGCAGGCCGCCGAAGCCGGCATCGCCTCGGCCAAGGGCGCGTTTTCGCCGAAGTTCGAGTTCGTGGCCTCCACCGGCCGCAACCAGAATGATCCGACCCCGGAAAACCGCCGCATCAACAGCACCAGCGTCCAGCTGATGATGTCGTATAACCTGTACCGCGGCGGCGCCGACTCGGCCCGCGTGCGCCAGACGTCCGCGCAGTCCTATGCCGCCCGCGACATCCGCGACTACACCTGCCGCAACGTGCAGCAGGATCTGGCCGTGGCCTGGAACAACATCACCAGCCTGAACCAGCGCATGCCGTTCCTGCGCGACCACGAAATCGCCACCGCCAAGGTCCGCGACGCCTATCGCCAGCAATTCCAGATCGGCCAGCGCACCCTGCTGGACCTGCTGAACACCGAAAACGAGCTGTTCGAATCGCGCCGCGCATTGACCAATGCGCAATATGACCTCAAGCTTGCGCAGTACCGCTGGCTGGCGCTGTCGCATGCGCTGTTGCCGGCGCTGTCGCTGCAGCCCGCGCGCAACGAGATGCCCGAGGAAAACGGCAAGCTGGTGGTGTCCGACGAAGTGATCAAGCAGTGCAACTCGACGGTTCCCGACGCTGCCCGCCTGGCTCCCGTGCGCGTGCAATACAACGAAGGCACGCTGCCGCCGACGTTGGTGCCGGTCAACGCTTCCGGCGCCGACGGCGCCCGGCGCGCGCCGCAAGCCAGGCCGTAATTGCGGTCTGGGCAAGGGAGGCCACATGGCCACTGAGAACCACGGTTTCTCACAACTGGACGCGGACTTCGTCCGCGTCCTGGAAGACCTGATCGACGCTTTGATCGCCAATGGCACCTTGCGCCTGACCGACTTGCCCGTGCAGGCACAACAAAAACTGACGCAGCGCAAGCAACATCGCGCGCGTCTCGCGGAGCATCTGGACCTGCTGGATGACGAAGATGGACAAGTTATCTGAGAAGGCCTCCCGTGAATGGCGCGCCGACGCCCGCGCCGCCCACGATGATCCGCTGCTGGACTGCCTGGTGGAAATCACCCGGCTGCATGGCGTCGCAACCACGGCCCAGGCCCTGTCGGCCGGGCTGCCGCTGGAAGCCCACCGCCTGACCCCGGCCCTGCTGCCGCGCGCCGCCGCGCGCGCGCAGCTGTCTGCGCGCGTGGTCAAGCGCGAGCTGGACGAGATCCCCCAGGACCTGCTGCCCGCCATCCTGCTGCTGCAGGGCGAGCGCGCCTGCCTGCTGCTCAAGAAGGAAGGCGGCCAGTACCTGGTCAGCCATCCTGAACTGGGCGGCAGCTCGGTGGAAATGAGCCCCGAGGAACTGGCGCTGCAATACACCGGCCTGGTGTGCTTCGTGCGGCCGCAGTTCCGCTTCGACGCCCGCGCGCCCGAAGTCGCCAAGGTGCGCGAGCGCCATTGGTTCTGGGCCGCCATCATGGAAAACCGGCGGCTGTACCGCGACGCGCTGATCGCCGCGCTGCTGATCAACATCTTCGCCATGGCGATGCCGCTGTTCACCATGAACGTCTATGACCGCGTGGTGCCCAACAACGCCGTCGAGACGCTCTGGGTGCTGGCCCTGGGCATCACCCTGGTGGTCGTCTTCAACATGATCCTGAGCACCGCGCGCTCGCACGTGGTGGACAGCGCCAGCAAGCGCGTGGACGTGCGCCTGTCGGCGCAGATCATGGAACGCGTGCTGGACCTGCGCATGGAGGGCCGGCCGGTGTCGGTGGGCTCCTTCGCGGCCAATCTGCGCTCGTTCGAGTCCATCCGCGACTTCATCGCCTCGGCCACCATCACCACATTGGTGGACCTGCCCTTCATCCTGCTGTTCCTGCTGGCGCTGGTCTGGATCTCGCCGTGGATGGTGCTGCCGCCGCTGGTCGCCATCGTGCTGATCCTGCTGGTGTCGCTGGCCGCCCAGGCCCGCATGGAAGCGCTGACCATGGCCTCGTTCCAGGCCTCGTCGCAGCGCAACGCCACCTTGGTCGAGGCGCTGACCGGCCTGGAAGCGGTCAAGACGCTGAACGCGCAGGGCGCGATCCAGCGCAACTGGGAACGCGCCACCGAGTTCATCGCGCAGACAGGCGGCAAGCTCAAGCTGATCTCCTCGTCCACGGTGGGTTTCGTCGCGGCGGTGCAACAGCTGGTGTCGATCTCCGTGGTGGTGATCGGCGTGTATCAGGCCCAGGAATCCGCGATTTCCATGGGCGGCATCATCGCCGCGTCCATGATCGCCGGCCGCTGCCTGGCGCCGCTGGGCCAGGTCGCCGGGCTGCTGATGCAGTACCAGAACGCGCGCACCTCGCTGGCCTCGATCGACAACTATATGAAGCTGCCGATCGAACGCCCCGCCGAGGCCGAGTTCCTGCACCGCCCGGTCTTCCATGGCGCGCTGGAATTCCGCGACGTCACCTTCGCCTACCCCGGCAGCTCGCAGCCGGCGCTGAAGAAGGTGTCGTTCAAGATCAAGCCGGGCGAAAAGGTCGGCATCATCGGCCGCATCGGCTCGGGCAAGACCACGCTGGAAAAGCTGGCGCTGGCGCTGTACAAGCCCACCGAGGGCGCCGTGCTGCTGGACGGCGTGGACGTGCGCCAGATCGACCCGGCCGACGTGCGCCGCGCCATCGGCCACGTGCCACAGGATCCGCTGCTGTTCTACGGCAGCCTCAAGCACAACCTGGCGATGGGCGCGCCCTACGCGGACGACGCCAGCATCCTGGCCGCGGCCAACCTGGCCGGCGTGTCCGAGTTCGCCAACCTGCATCCCAACGGCTTCGACATGCTGATCGGCGAGCGCGGCGAGTCCCTGTCCGGCGGCCAGCGCCAGTCGGTGGCGGTGGCCCGCGCCCTGATCAACGACCCGCCCATCCTGCTGCTCGATGAACCCAGCAGCAACATGGACCACCAGAGCGAGGCGCAGCTGCGCAAGCGCCTGGGCGAAGTCAGCGCCAGCAAGACCATCATGCTGGTCACCCACCGCACCGCCCTGCTCGAGCTGGTCGACCGCCTCATCGTGATCGACAACGGCCAGATCATGGCCGACGGCCCCAAGGAGCAAGTCATCGAAGCCCTGCGTCAAGGACGCGTCGGACGCGGAAGCTGAGGGACTCATGGAGAACATCGCCACCCAAAAACTCGCGCCCCGGCCGGGCCTGCTGACTCGGCTCTGGCTCAGGCTGCGCAACGTCTTCGTGTACTTCTTCGACCGCCTGCTCGACGGCGCCGAAAAGGGCAAGCCGCAGCAGCGCAACGACTACGTCGGCAATGCCGAGTGGGTCATCCACGAATCGCAGGCGCGCGGCGCCCGCGTGCTGCTGTGGACCAGCCTGCTGGCCGTTGCCCTGCTGCTGCTGTGGGCAGGCTTCGGCAGCATCGACGAAGTCGTGCGCGGCGAAGGCAAGGTGGTGCCCTCGCGCCAGGTGCAGATCATCCAGAGCCTGGACGGCGGCATCGTCGAGGAAATCCTGGTCAAGCCCGGCCAGGAGGTCGAAGCCGGCCAGATCCTGCTCAAGATCGACTCCACCCGTTTCGCCTCTTCCCTGGGCGAGAACAACGCCGAGTACCTGTCGCTGCTGGCCAAGTCGGCGCGCCTGAAGGCGCTGGCGACCGGCGAGCCCTTCGTCGCGCCCGAGGAAGTGCTCAAGCAGGCGCCCAACCTGATCGAAATGGAACGCAACGCCTGGCAGGCGCGCACCAGCGAGCTGAACGCCACCGTCAACGTCGCCCGCGAGCAGCTCAAGCAGCGCCAGGAAGAACTGCGCGAGACCATCGCCAAGCGCGACCAGGCCTCGGCCAGCTGCGGCCTGACCTCGCGCGAGCTGCAGGTGACCCGCCCGCTGCTCAAGAGCGGGGCCGTGTCCGAAGTGGACCTGCTGCGCCTGCAGCGCGATGTGGCCCGCTATTGCGGCGAGCAGAAAGGCGCCGAGGCCCAGATCGACCGCATCCAGGCCTCCATCAAGGAAGCCCAGAGCAAGCTCGAGGAATCGGAGCTGAACATCCGCAACCAGGCCCGCAACGAGCTGTCCGAGACCAACACCAAGCTGTCCACGCTGCGCGAAGGCAAGCTGGCGCTGGCCGACCGGGTCAAGCTGGCCGAGGTGCGCGCGCCGGTGCGCGGCACCGTCAAGACCCTGTTCAACAACACGGTCGGCGGCGTGGTGCAACCGGGCAAGGACATCATCGAGATCGTGCCCAAGGACGACACGCTGCTGCTGGAAGTGCGCATCCTGCCGCGCGACATCGGCTTCCTGCATGCCGACCAGAAGGCCGAGGTGAAATTCACCGCCTACGACTTCGCCATCTATGGCGGGCTGGAAGGCAAGGTCGAGCAGATCGGCGCCGACACGGTGACGGACGAGAAAGGCAATTCGTACTACGTGGTGCGGGTCCGCACCGATCGCAGCACCGTGGGGGACAAGAACCTGCCCATCATCCCCGGGATGGTGGCCGAGGTTCACATCCTGACCGGCAAGCGCACCGTGCTGCAGTACCTGCTCAAGCCGGTCCTGCGCGCCAAGGCCAACGCCTTTACCGAGCGTTGACCCCCTTACTTGATTAGAGGAGAGCGAGAAGGCTTTATGAAATCCGTTCCCGTCTTGTTGATTACGCACGACGATCTGTTGTGGCAGCGCTGGCGAGAGCTCGACCCCGAGCGCTGGCTGGTTGCCCGCGGGCGCGGGCTGGCCGACCTGCAGCGCTGGCGCGACCAGGGCCGCTCCCTGGCCGTGCTGGACGCCGACCTGCCGCGGCTGCCGTCCTGGCAGGACGCCGCCTGGGCGCAAACCCTGGCCGGCCTCAGCCTGCTGGTCGCCAGCGCCAGCCCCCACGACGAACAGGGCACCCAGGTCCTGGCCGCGGGCGCCCAAGGCTACTGCCACAGCTACGCCCCGCCGCAGGCGCTGGCCCAGGCCCTGGAGGTCATCTCCACGGGCGGCATCTGGATGGGCCGCTCCCTGGTCAGCCGCCTGCTGCGCCTGGTGGCCGAGAAGGGCCAGGATGCCGGCGACTGGGATGGCGGCCTGCTGACCGAGCGCGAGACCACCGCCGCCCGCTATGCCGCCGGCGGCTGGGCCAACGCCCAGATCGCCGAGGCGCTGGGCATCACCGAACGCACCGTCAAGGCCCATCTGTCGGCGGTTTTCGAGAAACTGGGCGTGTCCGACCGCCTGCAGCTGGCGCTGCTGGTGCACGGCATCTCCTCGCCTAGCGAATCCCGCAGCAAAATCCCCTCCTGAATTGTCCTCAAGGACAATACCCCGGCCTGCGGGCCTCCTCTAGTATCTGGCCATCTTGGATCAATCCCTCAACGGAACCCATCATGGCCAACTCCTCTCCCGCCGTCGTCACCGAACTCACCGGCCGCGCCTGGATTCGCAATAGCGACGGCTCGCTGACCGAGCTGCATCAAGGCAGCAATGTCCCCGCCGGCAGCGACGTCGTCACCGCCTCGGGCGCCACCGTCGCCCTGCAAGTGGAAAACGGCATGCCCATCGTGATCGGCGAAGGCCGCCAGGTCGCCATGAATGGGGACGTATCGGGCGCGCTGCCCGATCCGACCGAAGCCGCCGTCACCCCGCCCAAGGGCACCGATTCCGACCGCCTGCTGGCGGCCCTGCAATCCGGCCAGGACCCGTTCGAGGTCCTGGATCCGACCGCCGCCGTGGTCAGCGGCGGTCCTGGCGATGATGGCGGCGGCAGCTTCGTGCGCCTGGCCCGCATCCTGGAAAGCACTTCCCCGCTGGACCTGGCCTACCCGAATCCGAGCCGCGGCCTCGACACGCTGAACCTGCTCGGCGGTGGCGGTGGCGGCGGCGGCGCTGGCGGCGCCGGCAACACCAACAACGCGCCCATCGCCGTCAACGACACGGCCCGCGGCGACGAGAAGACCACCATCCGCGGCAACCTGCTGGCCAACGACAGCGACCCCGATGGCGATCCGCTGAGCATCGTCTCGATCAACGGCCGCCCCATGACCCCGGGCGGCGTCGCGGTCACCGGCTCGAACGGCGGCACCTTCATCGTGCAGCCCGACGGCAGCTACGTGTTCGTGCCGGGCACCAGCTTCCAGCATCTGCCCGAAGGCCAGACCGCCACCACCACGATTTCCTACGTCGTCACCGACCCCAGCGGCGCCACCTCGACCGCCACCGTGGAAGTGACCGTGGTCGGCGTCAATGACCCGGCCAAGATCACCCCGGCCCAGGCTGGCGACGACGCCGGTTCGGTCACCGAAGACAAGGTCTCGACCGCCAACGGCAAGCTCAATGTGGTCGACCCCGACGACGGCCAGTCGTTCTTCGTCGCCGCGGCCGATCGTCCGGGCACGTATGGCACGTTCTCGATCGATGCCAATGGCAACTGGGTTTACAACCTCAACAACAACGATCCCAGGGTCCAGGGCCTGGGCGTTGGCGAGAAGCTGACCGAGACCTTCACGGTCACCACCGCCGACGGCACCACCGGCACGGTCACCATCACCATCAACGGCACCAACGACGTGCCGACCATCAGCGGCGCGGCCGCCGGAGACGTCAAGGAAGACGGCGCGCAGACCGCCACCGGCCAGCTGACCAAGACCGACGTCGACGTCAACGACAAGCACACCTGGTCCGTCAACGACGGCGGCCAGGGCCAGTACGGCAAGTTCACGGTCGACCAGAACGGCAAGTGGACCTATACGCTGAACAACGACAGCGACAAGGTCCAGGCCCTGGCCGAAGGCCAGAAGGTCACCGACACCATCACCGTGACCGTCGACGACGGCCACGGCGGCAAGGCCACGCAAGTCATCACCGTCACCATCACCGGCACCAACGACGCAGCCGTCATCACCCCGCATGGCGATGACAGCGACAAGGGTTCCGTCACGGAAGACAAGGAACTGACCACCGGCGGCAAGCTGGACGTCACCGACAAGGATGCCGGCGAGGCCGAGTTCAAGCCCCAGACCGGCTTCAAGGGCGATCACGGCACCTTCTCGATCGACAAGGACGGCAACTGGAAGTACGAACTCGACAACAACGATCCCAAGGTCCAGGCCCTGGGCGTGGGCGAGAAGCTGGTCGAGACCTTCGAAGTCGTCACCGCCGATGGCACCAAGGGCAAGGTCACCGTCACCATCAACGGCACCAACGACAAGCCGACCATCACGGGCGAGGCCACCGGCGCCGTCCAGGAAGATGGCACGCAGACCGTTACCGGCCAGCTGGAAAAACACGACGTCGACGTCAACGATACCCACACCTGGTCCGTCAACGACGGCGGCAAGGGCCTGTACGGTTCGCTCACCATCGACCAGAACGGCAAGTGGACCTATACGCTCGACAACGATGATCCCAAGGTGCAGGCCCTGGCCGAAGGCCAGAAGGTCACCGACACCATCACCGTGACCGTCGACGACGGCAACGGCGGCAAGACCACCCAGACCATCACCGTCACCATCACCGGCACCAACGACGCGGCCGTCATCACCCCGAGCAAGCCGGGCGACGACGCTGGTTCGGTCAAGGAAGACGACAAGCTCACCACCGGCGGCAAGCTGGATGTCACCGACAAGGACGCTGGCGAAGCCTCGTTCAAGCCCCAGACCGACTTCAAGGGCGATCACGGCAAGTTCTCCATCGACGCCAACGGCAACTGGAAGTACGAGCTCGACAACAACGATCCCAAGGTCCAGGCCCTGGGCGTGGGCGAGAAGCTGGTCGAGACCTTTGAAGTCGTCACCGCCGACGGCACCAAGGGCACGGTCACCGTCACCATCAATGGCACCAACGACGCCCCGGTCATCAGCGGCCAGGCCTCCGGCGAAGTCACAGATGGCGGCAACACCAGCACCACCGGCCAGCTCGGCAAGACCGACGTCGACGTCAACGACACCCACACCTGGTCCGTCAGCAACGACGGCAAGGGCAAGTACGGCACCTTCACCGTCGACCAGACCGGCAAGTGGACCTATAGCCTGGACGGCGCCAACACGTCCGTCAAGGAACTGAAGACCGGCGAGTCCATCACCGAGACCTTCACCGTCTACGTCGACGACGGCAAGGGCGGCAAGACCCCCGAGACCATCACCGTCACCATCAACGGCACCAACGACGGCGCTGTGATCACCCCGAGCAAGCCGGGTGACGACGCCGGTTCGGTCAAGGAAGACGACAAGCTCACCACCGGCGGCAAGCTGGACGTGGTCGACCCCGACAAGGGCGAAGCCGTGTTCAAGCCCCAGACCGACTTCAAGGGCGATCACGGCAAGTTCTCGATCGACGCCAACGGCAACTGGAAGTACGAGCTCGACAACAACGATCCCAAGGTCCAGGCCCTGGGCGTGGGCGAGAAGCTGGTCGAGACCTTCGAAGTCGTCACCGCCGACGGCACCAAGGGCACCGTCACTGTCACCATCAACGGCACCAACGACGCCCCGGTCATCAGCGGCCAGGCCTCCGGCGAAGTGACCGATGGCGGCAGCACCAGCGCCACCGGCCAGCTCGGCAAGACCGACGTCGACGTCAACGACACCCACACCTGGTCCGTCAGCAACGACGGCAAGGGCAAGTACGGCACCTTCACCGTCGACCAGACCGGCAAGTGGACCTATAACCTGGATCCCGCCAACACGTCCGTCAAGGAACTGAAGACCGGCGAGTCCATCACCGAGACCTTCACCGTCTACGTGGACGACGGCAAGGGCGGCAAGACCCCCGAGACCATCACCGTCAAGATCAACGGCACCAACGACGGCGCCATCATCACCCCGAGCAAGCCGGGTGACGACAAGGGTTCCGTCACCGAAGACGACAAGCTCACCGCCAACGGCAAGCTGGACGTGGTCGACCCCGACAAGGGCGAGGCCGTGTTCAAGCCCCAGACCGACATCGCCGGCACGCACGGCAAGTTCTCCATCGACGCCAACGGCAACTGGAAGTACGAGCTCAACAACAGCGATCCCAAGGTCCAGGCCCTGGGCGCCGGCGAGAAGCTGACCGAAACCTTCGAAGTCGTCACCGCCGACGGCACCAAGGGCACGGTCACCATCACCGTCAACGGCACCAACGACGCCCCGACCATCACCGGCGTGGCCGCCGGCAACGTCAAGGAAGACTCGGTCGAGGAAG
>NZ_JCBANG010000127.1:0-13805 GCF_059760905.1 Achromobacter sp. 1011811831 | reverse complement strand
GGTCTGTGGACCGGGCGGCGTTTTGTCATTCACGGGGCCGGTTCCGCGCGAGGCGCGGGCGGCCCGGCCAGCCTTAGTTGCTGCTGGCCTTCCAGCTGCCGTCGGGCTGCTTGCAGAACCAGAACTTCCAGGACTCGGTGGTGTTGGCCCGCGCGAAATCGCCTTCCAGGAAGCGGCAGGCGCGATCGTCCTTGAGCTTGGTGGTCTGCGTCGGGGTGAGCTTGACCGTGATCGGCGGCGTGGCCTTGCGCTTGGGCACGCTGGACCAGTTGGTGCTCTGGCCGTCGGCGGAGTTGTTCAGCGCGTCGGCGACCGCCTGGTGGAACGAAGGCTGGTCGGCCTTGGGGATCTGCGTGATCAGCGCATGGTTGAGCATCACGGCGGGCGCGGCCACGGCGGCCTGAGCCAGGCCGAGGGCGATCGCCGCCGAGGCGAGAACGCGGGTGTATCTCAAGATGGGCTCCCGGATAATGTAGAACCGCTATTGTCCTACACCTGCCGGGGACGGGGCCACGATCTCGCGATTCTTTTGCCGGGTTGGGCGCGTCGTGCGGCCTGAGGGCAAAAAAATGCCGCCCCGGAACCGCGGGCGGCGAAATACAACACGGGGGAGGGTTGTTGGTTGCGGGGCGAGGCGGGCGGCGCCCGCCGGTGACTCATTCGCCGTGATAGACGCCGGAGAACGGCATGTCGTTGGGTTCGACGTTCGACACCTGGCCGGCGATCCTGGCGCTGGCCAGATCGGCTTCGACCTGGGCGCGGCTGGGGCCGTTGTACGGGGTGCCGTAGACGCCGGCGAAGGGCGTGTCGTTGGGCTCGACGTTCCAGACCTGGCCGGCCGCCTTGGCGGCAGCCTTGGCCGCGGCCAGCTCGGCCTGCACCTGGGCGCGGCTCGGGCCTTCATACGGCGTGCCGTAGACGCCCTGGAACGGCACGTTGTTCGGTTCGATGTTGGGCGAGGCGTGGGCGGCGGCGCCCAGCGCGGCCAGCGAGAACATCAGGGCGGTTGCGAAAGTCTTGGTGGTGTTCATGGTGCTTCTCCTATTTGTAGAGCCGGGGGGAGCGAATCCGGCGGCCTTCCGTCGTGGTTCGTTGTTGTTTCCGGTTGAATGAATGATGCGCCGATCCTGGATCCGGATAAACCCGTATATTCAAAAAGCATATTTCCACCAACGGGATAATTTATTTGTTTTCGTTGGATAGGCTTCATCAATGGCGGCGATAGGGGCGTGCGTAAGCCGCCGGACATGCCAGCTGATGAGCGGACCAGGCGTGGGAATCGGAGCGGGAATGGGCCGGACGCGATCGTCCGGCACGGCGCAGGCGCGGCACGGGCCCGCCTTGCGCGGGCGCGCCGGCAGCGGGCGGTCAGTAGTGCGGCGGCAGTTCGTCGCGCAGGCTGCGGAAGGCGGCGCCTTCGGGCTGCTGTTGCTGGCGCAGGTCGGCCAGCTCGCGCGCCAGCCGTTCCATCTGCTGTTGCTGGCGGACGATGATCTGGTTGAGCTGCTCCAGCATGTCGTCGGCGAAGCTGGCCTTGATCTCGAGTTCCGTCAGGCGGCGTTCAATGTCTTGCGTCGTGTCCATGGCGGGTATTAGAACCGATTCCCGGCGCCGCCATAGCAATGGCCATAGTCCTCGCAGCCCGGACAGCCGGGCGCGGCGGCGGGCGGCAGCCCGGCATGTTCGCAGGCGGCATAGGCCAGGTACTGCTTCCAGCGCAGGTTGCGCACGTTGCGCGCCGCCAGCCCGGGATAGTGGCGCGTCAGCAGGGCGGTCACGTCCTCGCGGCCGGACAGGCCCAGGTCGCGCCACAGGTGGTCGGGGCGCAGGCAGGCGCGTGTGAGCACGCTGCTGACCAGCGGCGTCGTGTCGAGCTCGGGCGCGCTCCAGGTTTCCAGCAGCACGCGCAGCAGCAGTGAAAAACCGGGCTGCGGATCGTCCAGCCCGCGCGCCTCGTAGGCCTGGAGCTGCGGCCGCAGCGTTTGCAGTTCCGCGCCGGTGTCCTCCAGCGCGCCGGGAAACAGGGTTTCGAGCAGCGCGCGCAGCTCCGCCGGCGGCAGGCCGCTGCGGCCGGGATCGCCCAGCGCCAGGCTCTTGCCCAGCACCGTGGCGAAGAAAGCGGCGTCGGGATCGCCGGGCTGCGCGTGGCGCAGCAGCGTACAGGCCAGTAGGCGGGAGGACTCGTCGGCGACCAGGGCGTGATCCATGAGGGGCGGCTACGGAAAGGGAAGGCGGGAGCGGAGCGGGATATTGAAGGTGTTAACCAATCGTTGTGTCGCAGAATATATAACGAATCGATCGGGCGTCGCGGGGCCGGGCGACATCATCAAGCCAGCGGCCAGGACGCGGCCAGCGTGCCGGCGGCCAGCAGCAGGCACAGCGGCGAATAGACGCGCGTGTCCAGGCGCGCGAAGGGGTTGCCGCCCTTGCGCTTGAAGAATCCGACGTAGCCGAAGTCGCCGATGGCGCGGGCCAGCAGGCCCAGCGCCAGCGCGGCGCCGGCCCAGCGCGTCCAGCGTGCGGCGCCGGCCAGGGGCAGCAGGCCGGCGTTGAACGCGACCAGCGCGGCGCAGGCAAGCAGCGCCGTGCCGACGGCGGCGGTGCCCGCGGCCGACGGGCGGAACAGCGGCGAGCCGTCCTGGCGCGTCGGAATCGCGGCGCCGTGCGCCAGCTTGCCGCCGGCCGCCCAGTACAGGTGCCAGAGGCCCAGGATGACGAAGATGGCGCTGGTGAGCGTATAGGCCAGGGTGGTCATGCTTGCGTGTGTTCCGGTGGTGGCGTGGTGAAGGCGGGACCGGGCGGCGGTATCCGCGCATCCAGCAGCCGGGAAATCAGCCGGCAGCATACCGGCAAGCCGGCGGATCCCGACAAGGATCCGGACAAGTGCGGCGCGGGCTCGGCCCAGGCGCGTCTCGCGGCGAAAAAAAAGCGGATGCCGCGAGGCATCCGCTTTTTTACGCCGTCCGCGCGCAAGCGCGGCACGGGACGCGATTTACATCGCGTGGCCCATGTTGACGTTCATGTTGTACAGCACCCAGGCCGAACCGCCGACGATGATGGCGATGATCATCACGGTGAACAGGAACGTGGCCAGGTTGTCGCGGGCGGACTTGGAGGCGCCCATGTGCAGGAAGTACACCAGCTGCACCAGCAGCTGGAGCACGCACAGCGCCACCACGCCGATGATGGTGACGGTGTGCGACAGCGCGCCGTGCATCACCAGGCCGAAGGAGCCGAAGGTGAGGAGCAGCGACAGCACGAACCCGGTGATGTAGGACTTCAGGGTGCCGTGGTCGGCGGCGTGGTCGTCGTGGCCGTGAGCGGCCGCAGCGGAGTGCGACATCAGATGGCTCCCATGAGATAGACGAAGGTGAAGACGCAGATCCAGACGATGTCCAGGAAGTGCCAGAACAGGCTCAGGCACGCCAGGCGACGCTTGTTGATCGAGTCCAGGCCGTGGCGGCGGATCATGTCGATCATGACGATGATCCAGATCAGGCCGAAGGTCACGTGCAGGCCGTGCGTGCCGATCAGCGTGAAGAACGCCGACAGGTACGCGCTGCGGCCCGGGCCGGCGCCTTCAGTGATCAGGTGATGGAATTCATAGACTTCCATCGCGATGAAGCCCGCGCCGAACAGGAACGTGACCATCAACCAGCCCATCGCGCGGGACTTGTTGTTGGCGTGTACGTTCAGGTTCGCCATGCCGAAGGTGAAGCTCGAGAACAGCAGCAGCAGGGTTTCGACCAGCACGAACTTCAGGTCGAACAGCTCCTTGCCGGTGGGGCCGCCCGCCGTGGCGTTGGCCAGCACGGCGAAGGTGGCGAACAGCACCGAGAAGATGAGCAGGTCGCTCATGAGATAGACCCAGAAACCGAATACGGTCTTGGAGCCATCGTCATGGTGCGCGTGATCGTCGTGACCCGCGTGGGGGTGGGTGGCAACAGCTTGGATCATGGCTCAGGCGGCCTTCTGCATTTTGTCAAAGTGAGCGTTCTCGATGCGTTCGACTTCCGCGGCCGGGACCCAGTAGTCGACGTCGCGGTCATAGGCGCGAACGATGAACGAACCGATCATGCCGACGAAGCCGACGATCGACAGCCACCAGATGTGCCAGATCAGGGCAAAGCACATGACCAGGCCAAAGGCGCCGATGAATACGCCGGCGGCGGTGTTCTTCGGCATGTGGATGTCTTCGTACTTGGCCGGGCGCTTGTAGGCCTTGCCGCTCTGCTTGTCTTCCCAGAACTGGTCCAGCTCGTTAACCTGCGGCACGTGGGCGAAGTTGTAGAAAGGAGCCGGCGAGGAGATGGCCCATTCCAGCGTGCGGCCATCCCAGGGATCGCCGGTCACGTCCTGGTTCTGCTTGCGCTGGCGGACCGACACGAACACCTGCTGCAGCAGGAACCAGATGCCCAGCATGATCAGCGCGGCGCCGGCCAGGGCGACCAGCAGATAGGGTTGCCATTCGGGGTTGTCGTAGTGGTTCAGGCGACGCGTCATGCCCTTGAAGCCCAGGATGTACAGGGGCATGAAGGCCAGGAAGAAGCCGACGAACCAGCAGTAGAACGAATAGCGGCCCAGGCGCTCGTTGAGCGTGAAGCCGAAGGCCTTGGGGAACCAGTAGGTCATGCCGGCGATGCAGCCGAAAACCACGCCGCCGATGATGGTGTTGTGGAAGTGCGCGATCAGGAACAGGCTGTTGTGCAGCACGAACGACACGCCGGGGATGGCCAGCATCACGCCGGTCATGCCGCCGATGACGAACACGATCATGAAGCCCAGCGTCCACAGCACCGGCGTGGTGATGCGCAGGCGGCCGCGGTAGATGGTGAACAGCCAGTTGAAGATCTTGGCCCCGGTCGGGATCGAGATGATCATTGTCGCTATGCCGAAGAAGGCATTGACGTCGGCTCCCGCGCCCATGGTGAAGAAGTGGTGCAGCCAGACCAGGAACGACAGCACGCCGATGGCGGCCGTTGCGTAGACCATGGACTTGTAGCCGAACAGCGTCTTGCGGGCGAAGGTGGCGACCACTTCCGAGTACACGCCGAAAGCCGGCAGCACCAGGATGTAGACCTCGGGGTGGCCCCAGATCCAGATCAGGTTCACGTACATCATGACGTTGCCGCCCATGTCGTTCGTGAAGAAGTGCGTGCCCAGGTAGCGGTCGGCGGTCAGCAGCGCGAGCGTGGCGGCCAGCACGGGGAAGGCGGCGACGATCAGGACGTTGGTGACCAGCGAGGTCCAGGTGAAGATCGGCATCTTCATCAGGCTCATGCCCGGCGCGCGCATGCGCAGGATGGTCACGATGAAGTTGATGCCGGAAAGCGTGGTCCCCAGGCCGGATATCTGCAAGGCCCAGATGTAGTAGTCCACCCCGACGCTAGGGCTGTAGTCCAGCCCGGACAGCGGCGGATAGGCCAGCCAGCCGGTGGCGGCGAACTCGCCCACGAACAGCGAGACCATCATCAGCACGACGCCGGCGCCGAACAGCCAGAAGCTCAGCGAGTTCAGGAACGGGTAGGCCACGTCGCGGGCGCCGATCTGCAGCGGCACCACGATGTTCATCAGCCCGGTGATGAAGGGCATCGCCATGAAGAAGATCATGATGACGCCGTGGGCGGTGAAGATCTGGTCGTAGTGGTGCGGAGGCAGGAAGCCGGCGGAATCGGCCGAGGCCACCGCCAGCTGGGTGCGCATCATGATGGCGTCGGCGAAGCCGCGCAGCAGCATGATCAGGGCGACGATGATGTACATCACGCCGATGCGCTTGTGGTCGACGGAGGTCAGCCATTCCGTCCACAGGTACTTCCACTTGCCGAAGTAGGTGATGGCGCCGAAGAGCGCGAGGCCCCCCAGGCACACGGCGGCCAGCGTAACCATGACGATGGGTTCATGGTACGGAATGGCCTCTAGGGTGAGTTTCCCGAACATTGTCAGTTGATTCCTGCGATCAGATTATTCGACGTGGGGGTGCACGTGGCGTCTTCCACGCCTGCCATCTTGGACATGGTCTTGCCCAGGATGAAATCGAACATGGCGGGCGGCACCGAGGCGTATTTCACGACCGGGTTGCGCTCGCTGCGCTTGGTCAGCTCCTGGTAGACCTCGGGCGTCAGCGCCTGGGGCGCGGCCTTGGCTTGCTTGACCCATTCGTCGAAGCCTTCCTGCGAGGTGGCGATGGCCTTGAAGCGCATGCCGGAGAAGCCGCCGCCGCTGTAGTTGGCGGAAATGCCGGCGTAGGTGCCGGGTTCGCGCGCGTTCAGGTGCAGCTTGGTTTCCATGCCCGCCATCGAATAGATCTGGCTGCCGAGCTGGGGAATGAAGAACGAGTTCATCACCGAGGCCGAGGTGATGCGGAAGTTCACCGGCACGTCCACGGGGAAGGCGATCTCATTGACCGTCGCGATGTCGTAGTCGGGGTAGATGAAGAGCCACTTCCAGTCCAGCGACACCACCTCGATGGTGACCGGCTTGTGCTCCGACACCAGGGGCTTGTACGGGTCCAGCGCATGGGTCGAACGCCAGGTGATCACGGCCAGGATCGTGACGATGATCAGGGGAACGGTCCAGACCACGACCTCGATGGCGGTGGAGTGGGCCCACTTGGGCTGGTAAACGGCTTTGGTGTTGGACGCGCGGTATTTCCAGGCGAAGCCCACAATCATGAAAAGGACGGGAATCACGACGATGAGCATGAGCCCGGTGGCCGTGAGCAGGAGCGTCTTTTCCTGGGCGCCAATGTCTCCCTTGGGGGAGAGGATTTCCATGTTGCAGCCGCCAAGCAGCATGACCGCGCCGACGCCGAGAATGCGCGTAAGGGTCGCAAGGAGGGGGTGTTTCACGTACAGCCTTGGATGGAAGGTGGAAGATGCTGCAGCGCAGCAGACGGTATGCTGCGAGGCAGCAACCTCCATCCTATCGACTTGATCTGGGTCAAGCCTGCGACGAATGGTCGCATTGCCCTGGGTGGCGCCAGCCCCATATTGCGGGATTCAGGGTTTTCCCAGGGAGCGGCGCGGCTGTAGCGACGGTGGATGGGTGCGACGATATGTCGCACCTGCACAAATCAATCCAGCAACACTTCGCGTTCCGGCCCCGGTTTCTTGGCCAGCTTGCGCTGCAGGGAGCGCCGGTGCATGCCCAGCAGGCGGGCGGCGGCCGAGACGTTGCCGCCGGTTTCGTGCAGCGCCTGGTGGATATGTTCCCATTCCAGCCGGTGCAGCGGGGTCATGGTGGCCTCGATCTCGACGCTTTCCGGCTTCACCAGGCCCAGGGTGCGCAGGATCATGGGGGCGGTGGCCGGCTTGGGCAGGTAGTCGTCGGCGCCGCGCTTGATCGCCTCGACCGCCGTGGCCACGCTGGCGTAGCCGGTGACCAGCAGGATCCGCATGTCGGCGCGCAGCGCACGAAGGGGACGGATCAGGGTCAGGCCCGAGTCCTCGCCCAGGCGCAGGTCCACCAGGGCGAAGGCCGGCCGGATCTCCTCGGCCACGCGCAGCGCCTCGGCGATGCCGGTGGCGGTGCGGGTTTCCAGGCCGCGACGCGAAAGGCTGCGCTGCAGGGTGCGCACATACAGCTCGTCGTCGTCGATCAGCAGGCCAAGGTCGGTAGGGTTCATAGTCAGGTCCCGGAAGTGCCGAGAGGCAGATAGAAACGGATGCGGGTGCCCCCGTCTTCGGCGGCCGTCATGGTCATTTCGCCGCCCAGCTGCTCGACCGTGGCGTGCGACAGCGCCAGGCCCACGCCCAGGCCGCCCGGCTTGCCGCTGTTGAACAGGCTGGTGGCCGGCAGCAGGGTCTGGTCGGGATCGAAGCCCTGGCCGTAGTCCCGCACCTCGCCCCGCAGGGCACCGTAGCCATATTCCAGATGCAGGTCCACGCGCGGCGCGCCGGCGGCTTCGCCGGCGTCGGCGGCATTGTTCAGCAGCGCCTGCAGCAGGTGGGCGATGGCCGGATCCACCCGCAGGCTGGACGGCAGGCTGCCAGAGCGCTGCAGGTCGATGGTGGGCCGGATCAGGCGCCACTGGCCCACCACCCGGACCAGGTCCACGGCGGTTGGGACAGCCAGATTGCGGATGCGTTCCCGGCACAGCGCCAGCAGCTGGCTCAGCGTGGCCACGTCGGCGCGCAGGTCGGGATCCTTGACCTCGGCGGAGATCTCGTCGGCCAGCAGGGTCATGGTGGCCAGCGGCGTGTTCAGTTCGTGGGCCATCGCGGCGGCGTGCGTGGCCAGGGCCACGATGCCTTCATTGCGGGTGAAGCGCTCGCGCAGCCTGGCCAGCTCGCGCTCGCGGGCGCGCAGGTCGGCCGCCATGCGGGTCGAGAACACCAGCACCACCACCACGGAAATCAGGAAGTTGGCGCCCAGGCCCCACAGCAGCAGGGTGTGCGCGTCGATGCCGCCCTGCAGCGGCCGGCCGAACAGCGCGGCCAGCACATAGCCGCTGATGCCGGCCACGGCGGCGGCCAGCGCCCAGTTGCGCGGCAGCGCCAGCGCGGCCAGCGCCGTCAGGATCAGGAACATCATGCCGAACGGATTGCCGATGCCGCCGCTCCAGCCCACCATCCAGGCCAGTACCGCCATGTCGACCAGCAGGTGGGCGAAGGCCGTCACGTGGGACAGGTCGCGGCTGTGCCGCAGGCGCAGGATGGCATAGAGGTTGAAGCCGATCAGCACGCCCACGCCGGTCCACAATGGTTCCAGCGGCAGGTCCAGCCGCAGCAGGCTGCTGGCCAGCAGGATGGTGGCGGCCTGGCCCGCGATGGCGAGCCAGCGCAGGCTGCATAAGGTACGCAGGAATGAAAAGGCGGAACTACCGGGCATGTCCAGACACTGATGAGCCGGCGCTTCCTGCCGGCGGGTACGGGCGCCCGGCTGCGCCAAACGCTCGCGTCCGCGGGGCCGGCCGGGGGGGCCGGGCCATGCCCGGGCGCGGTCGGCGCGGGCGGCGGATGCGGGCTTATTGTAGGCGAATCACAGGGGGGCCGCCGGTCGGCGGGCCGGCCAGGCTGTCCCCGATAGCTGGCCTGCCGCGCTTACTGCATGCCGGCGGTGCCGCTGTGCGCCATCATGGGCGGCGGATAGTCTTCCTCGTCCGAGGCCATCTGGCCGGCGACCTGGGCCTGCTGCAGTTCCTGCTCGACCTGTGCGCGGCTTTCCGGCATGCCCGTCGCCGCGATGGCGGGCGGGTAGTCTTCCTGGCCGAACGAATACTGGCCGCTGGTCTTGGCCTGGGCCAGTTCGGCGGCGACCTGATCGGACGTCTTGGGCGCGGGCGCCGCGTAGCTGACGCGCCAGTCGCCGTAGAGATCGCGCTTGTACTGGGCCGGCTGCGCCTGCGCGGCGCCGGCGGCGGCCAGGCCCGCGCAGAGCCAGAGAGTGGCTGTTAGGGATTTCATGAAACGCTCCTTGCTGTCACAAAGCATGCGGCCTCGGAGCGAACCGGGCCGCGCCGTCGCCCGCGCGGCTGCCTGCGGGCGATTTCCCATTGCCGGTTGGACCGGCGGGCGGCAGTGGCGTTGCGTGGGGGACGGCGCGGTTACACAAGAAGCGTTTCAAGAATGCAGCAGAACTGTCGCGCCGCTTTCAGGGGGGCGGAGCGGCAGCGCCGCGGACGGGCGCCTACTTGGCCGGCGCGGCGTCGTGGCCGCCGGCGCCATGGCCGGTCGCGGCGGCGCCCAGCGGACGGGCGACGGCATCCACCGGCACGCGGCGCTGCTGATGCTTGTCGTCCTCGACCACCAGCGTCAGGGCGACGTGGTCGCCTTCCTTGATCTGGCCGGGCAGGTCGAGCAGCATGATGTGATAACCGCCGGGCTTGAGTTCGACCGCCTGCCCGGCGGGCAGGTCGATGCCGCTGACCTGGCGCATCTTCATCACGTTGTCCTGCATGGCCATTTCGTGGACTTCGGCATGCTTGGCCGCCTTGGACTCCACCGCCACCAGGCGGGCGGGCGTGGCCGAGGTCAGGCGCATGAAGACGCCGGTGGCGTGCTGGCTGGGCACGGTGGCGCGGACCCACGGGTCGTCGATTTTCAGGCTGGCTTCCTGCGCCAGGGAGGGGCCGGAGGCGGACAGCGCCAGCGTGCACAGGGCGAGCGCGGCCAGGGGCTTGAAGAATTTGATCGCTTGCATGATGTACTCCTGATTCAGTGCGGGTGGGTCAGATCACGGTGCGCAGGTCCTGCGCGCATTCCTCGGCGCTTTGCTGGTGGCGCAACGCCAGGCGCAGCTTGCCCTTGGCGTCGATCACATAGCTCAGCGCGGTGTGGTCCATGGTGTAGGAAGATCCCGTGGTGACCTTCTGGTAGAAGACCTTGAAGGATTGGGCGGCGGCGCGGGTCTGCTCGGCGTTGCCGCGCAGGCCGACGAATTCCGGGTCGAAGGCCTGGGTATAGGCCTTCAGGATCTCGGTGGTGTCGCGCTCGGGGTCCACGGTGATGAACAGCACGCGCAGCTTGCCGGCGTCGGCGCCCAGCAGGCGCTTGATCTCGGTGGCGCGCGTGAGCGCCGTGGGGCAGACGTCCGGGCATTGGGTGAAGCCGAAGAACAGCAGCACGGCCTGGCCACGGTAGTCGGCCAGCCGGCGCTCGCGGTCCTCGGTGTCACGCAGCTGGAAATCGCCGGTGGGCATGCCGGACAGGTCCATGCCGTTGAGCTTGGGCGTTTCCTGGCCGCAGGCGGCCAGGGTCATGAGGCCGGCCGCGGACAGCAGCAGCCGGCGGCGCCGCGTATCGGGCGCGCGTGCCGCGCCTGCCGGCGCGGACGGAATCGGGGAAAGCATTGAAAACCTCGGGTCGGACGGTTCGACGGGGCGCGCGGCGACAGGGCCGCGCGGTCGGTACGGGTCAGGCCAGGGGAGGTGGAGCCCGCGAGCCCAGCGGCGGGCCGTGGGCGACTGTCGCGGGCAGGGGCGGTTGCGCGGGTTGCGCCGTCGGCGTCGTGTCGGCCGGCAGCGGCAGGGGAGTCAGGGAGAACGCGGGCGCGGGCGTCAGGTGCGCCAGCAGCCCGAACGGGCATTGCGCGCCGGTCTGCGCGCCATGCGCGGGCTTGCCGTCCTTGAGCGCGATCAGCGCCGCGCTCAGCGCGGCAGGCGCCCCTGCGGCGGTGCAGAACGTGACCTCGAAGCGGCCGGCGCCCAGGGCGCGGGCGTCGGGCATGTAGCCCGCCGGCACCAGCGCGCGCAGCAGCAGCGCCATCAGCGCCAGCCATAGCACCAGGCGGCCGCGGGTGGCGGTCCGGTTGCGGGGCGGGGCGTTGTGGCGGGACATGGCCGTATTCTAGGGCGGTTTTCGTGGCGGTAGTTTGCGCCGGGCCGTGTTGGCGTCGTATATGGGCGAGCCGGCGTCAGGCGTCCGCGTCCAGCCGCCGCACCAGGGCGATATAGCGCCGCCGCGCCTGGTCGGCGGGCAGGCCCGCCAGCAGCCGCCAGGCGGCGTGGCGCACCTGGGCACGGGCATCGGCGTGCGCGGGCGGCTCGGGCGGGGCGTCGCCTTGCCGGACCTGCCATTCATATGCCTGCAGCCGGATTTGCACGGCGGCCGATGGCGGCTGTTGCAGCGTGCGCAGTTCGATCATGGCGGCCTCGAAGGCGTCGGCCAGTTCCTCGGCAGGGATCGCCAGCGTCTGCGGATCCATGGCGTCGGCCTCCGGCTCCGCGCCGCTGGCGGCCGCCAGCTTGCGCCACAGCGCGTCCGCGCGCGGCGGATCATCGGCCACGGAATTGACGCGGGTGATGACATTGGCGCGCAGCCGCAGCGTATGTGTCGCGCCGCTTTCCTGCAGGCCGGGACCGTCCTGGACCTGGAAGCGCAGCGGCATGGCGAAAGCGCGGCCGCGCAGCTCCGGCGCGCCGACCTCGAGGATGCGCAGCGTGTTGCGCGAATAGTCCATCAGCCGGGAGAACAGATCGATCAGCGCGCTTTTTCCCCGATAGACACCGCTGAGCGGGCTGTCGCCTTCCTCGGTCCAGACCACGTTGTCGGCGAACAGGGGGAACAGGGTCTCGAACTCGCCCGCCCGCAGCGACTCGCGGTAGGCCGTCAGCAGGCGTTGCGCGTCCTCGCCGTCCAGCGATTGCAGCCGGCTCGGCTGGGGAGCTTCGGCGGCCCGGTCCATGAAGCTCAGCACCTCCGCCGCGACGCGGTCGCGGTCATTGTCCACGCAGATCATGTGATAGCTGTTGTCCAGCAGGACCAGGCGGCTGTCCGCGATGCCCTCGCGCAGGAAGCGCGCCGACCGCGCCGAGGTCAGCTCGTCCTCGTGCGCGTGCATGATCAGCGTCGGACAGGCGATGGCGTCCAGGCCGCGCATGACCCAGCCGCGCAGCCGGTCGACCTCCTGCACGCAGGACAGGGGCACCCAGCGGTAGTGGAAGTTCTCGCCGCGCTCGAACTTGGCCTTGACGATGGAGCGGACCAGCTCGTTCTTCAGGCCATAAGGCTCTTCCTCTTCGACCCGCATGCCGGCGGCCAGTCCGGGAATGCGGTAGACCAGGTGGCGCAGGCCGCGATACCAGGGCGTGCTCCAGCCGTCGATGAACACGGGGGCGGCCAGCGACACCAGCCTGCCCTTGCGGTGGTTTTCGCGCTTGCACAGTTCCACCGCCAGCAGCCCGCCCAGGCACATGCCCATGACGTGCAGCGTGTCGTGGCGACCGGCCACTTCGCGGTATTTCGCGGTGACGGCGTCGAGCCAGGATTCCGCGCGCACGCCGATCAGGTCTTCCGGCGTGGCGCCGTGGCCGGGCAGCGTCAGGGCATGGGTCTCCACGCCGGCGCGCTTGAGGACCTTGTGCATGGCCCCCAGGTCGTACTGCGTGCCGCCCAGCCCGTGGATGAGCAGGGCGCCGGTGTCGGTGTCAGCGGACATCGCCTGTTCCTGGCTCCAGCTCGCCGAGCCGCCACATGCCGGCCACCACGGCGACGCTGCCATCGAAATCGGCCAGCGGCGATCCCTTGTCGCTGATCAGCCGCCAGCCGCCCGCGCCATGCGCCAGCCGGAACAGCAGCGGCGTCATGTCCTGCGTGCCGGCGCGGCGCGCGGCCCAGTGCAGCGACAGGCGGGCGCGATCATCTGGATGGGCCCGCGCCAGCAGCGCATCCAGGTCGCGTATCGCGTCGGCCGGCGCACCCAGCGCCGCCTGCACGTCGCCGGCCAGTTCCAGCGAGCCGTCTTGCGGGTTGTAGCGGTACATCAGCTGATGGCTGCCGGCCAGCGCCAGCTCGAAGCGGCCGCGCCATTGCTCGGCGCGCTCCAGCGACTGGGCGCGCGCGCTGCGCAGGGTGTTCACCAGCAGGACCAGCAGCGCCGTGGCCGCCAGGTAGGCCTGCGTGGCCAGCAGCGCCTGCCAGGGGTTGTCGGGGGTGACGAACGGCCCTTCGCCCTGGCCGCTCTGGTAGAGCACCATGAACGCCAGCGTGACCACGGCCAGCGAACCGCCCAGTGGTCCCCAGACCAGGGCGACCAGCACCGCGAACACCAGCGGCAGATAGGTCAGCTCGAAGGTGACGACATAAGGCAGGTTACGGATCATGTCGCCGTCGAAGGTCATGAAGGCGGCGCCGATCAGCAGCGCGTAGGCGACGGCGCCCAGCGCCAGGTCACGCGCGCGCGGGCCGCCGGAACGGCGCGGCCGGAAATGCGCCAGGCCCAGGAGCGCCGGCGTCATGATGAGCACGCCGGCCAGGTAGGACGAGACCCAGTTGCGCAGCCGCAGCAGCGCGTGCGCCTCGTGCGCCAGCCAGAGCCAGCCGCCGCCCAGCAGCGCGCTGCTGGCCGCGCCCGCGACGGCCCCGGCC
>NZ_JCBANG010000126.1:0-13958 GCF_059760905.1 Achromobacter sp. 1011811831 | reverse complement strand
GATCCGGGATGACGTTTCGCGTCATCCCGGATCCGCTTTTTTGGCGAACCCGGCGCGTGTGGCGCCGGGGGCGTGCTCAGGCGAAGTCCAGCACCACGCGGCCTTCTATCTGGCCGCTGCGCATGCGGTCGAACACGTGATTGATGTTCTCCAGCCGTTCGGTCGCGACCGTGGCGCGGACCTTGCCCTCGGCGGCGAATTGCAGCGATTCCTGCAGGTCCAGCCGCGAGCCGACGATGGATCCGCGCACGGTCACGCCATTGAGCACCATGTCGAAGATCGACAGCGGGAAATCGCCGGGAGGCAGGCCGTTGAGCGCGACGGTGCCGCCGCGCCGCACCATGCCCAGCGCCTGTTCGAAGGCCTTGGGCGAGACGGCGGTGATCAGCGCGCCGTGGGCGCCGCCGATCTCGCGCTTGAGGTAGGCGGCCGGGTCCGTGGTCCGCGCGTTGACGGCCACCTCGGCGCCCAGCTTGCGGGCCAGCTCCAGCTTGGCGTCGTCGATGTCGACGGCCGCCACGTTCAGGCCCATGGCGCGGGCATACTGCACCGCCATGTGGCCCAGCCCGCCGATGCCCGAGATCACCACCCAGTTGCCCGGGCGCGTGTCCGTCATCTTCAGGCCCTTGTACACGGTGACGCCGGCGCACAGCACGGGCGCGATTTCCACGAAGCCGATGTTGGCGGGCAGCAGGCCCACATAGTCGGCCGCGGCCAGCGCATATTCGGCGAATCCGCCGTTGACCGAATAGCCGGCGTTCTGCTGCTGTTCGCACAGCGTTTCCCAGCCGCCCAGGCAATGCTCGCAATGGCCGCAGGCGGAGTACAGCCACGGGATGCCGACGCGGTCGCCTTCCTTGACATGGGTGACGCCGGCGCCCACGGCCACTACGTGGCCCACGCCTTCGTGGCCGGGAATGAACGGAGGATTCGGCTTGACCGGCCAGTCGCCTTCCACGGCGTGCAGGTCGGTATGGCAGACGCCGCAGGCCTCGATCTTCACCAGCAACTCGCCCGCGCCGGGGCGGGGCACTGCGACTTCCTCGATGGCCAGCGGCTTGCCGAATGCCCTGGCCACGGCGGCTTTCATGGTCTTGTCCATAGGATCCTCCGTTGTGTGGTCGATATCCCTATCGTCGGCCGTCTGGCCACGGACGACCATGACATGGATCAAGATGCCGGAGTCGGGGACGGGGCCCGTCAGCGCCTTGCCGCTGCCGCGGCTATCGTCGTACATTGGACGGCAGGCGTCCCCGCCTGGATGGCACGCCGTTCCGTCCCCCGCATCCGGAGCTCCCATGTGTGAAATCTTCATCCGCGCCAGCGAGCAGTCCTATGCGCCGGAAACCCGTTCGCTGCGCCTGCATGGTGTGGCCACCAGCCTGCGGCTGGAACAGCTGTTCTGGCAGGTGCTGGAGGAAATCGCCGGCCGTGACGGCATGCGGGTCACGCAGCTCATCGAACGCCTCTACGACGAGTTGATCGAATACCGAGGCCAGGCGGCCAATTTCACGTCCTTCCTGCGCGTGTGCTGCCTGCGCTACCAGCTGCTGCAGGCCGAGGGCCGCATTCCGCTGGACGCGGCGGTGCCGATCCGCTCGCTCAACGCGAAGGCCGTGCTGGAGGGCCTGCCCGCCACGCTCTATGACGCGCAGCCGCTGCCCACCCGGCGACGCGCGGCCGCCTGAACCCGACGCAAAGGAAAAGGGCCCGATCATCTGATCGGGCCCTATCTGTATCTGGCGATTGCGTCGGTCTCAGCCGCCGGGCTGCGCCTGCGCCAGCGCGACTTCGCTCTGCACGATGCGGCGGATGCGCACCGCGTCGCCGATGCGCGAGAGCTTGCCTTGCGAGTCCAGCAGCACGATGGCCAGGTCGCGGCCGTTGATGCGGGCCAGCATGACCAGGCACTCGCCGGCCTCGTTGATGAAGCCGGTCTTGGAGACCTTGATGTCCCAGTCGGGCTTGCGCACCAGCAGATTGGTGTTGCGGAAGGTCTGCGTGCGGTTGTTGATCTCGACGTCGTACTCGGTGTCGGTGGAGTAGCGGTGGATCAGCGGGCGCTGCGAGGCGGCGCGCAGCAGGCGGGCCAGGTCGTGCGGCGAGGACACGTTGTCGCTGGACAGGCCGGTGGGCTCGATGAAGCGCGTGCTGGGCATGCCCAGCGCCTGCGCCTTGGCGTTCATGGCGGCCACGAAAGCCGGCAGGCCGCCCGGGTAGTTGCGGCCCAGCGCGTTGGCGGCGCGGTTCTCGGAAGACATCAGCGCCAGGTGCAGCATGTCGCCGCGGCTCAGCCTGGTGCCCACGCGCAGGCGCGAGGTCGTGTGCTTGAGGCCATCGATGTCGTCATCGGTGATCTCCAGCATTTCGTTCATGGGCTGGTTGGCATCCACCACCACCACGGCCGTCATCAGCTTGGAGATCGAGGCGATCGGGCGCACCACGTTCTCGTTCTTGGCGAACAGGACGGTGGAGGTTTCCAGGTCCTGCACATAGGCAGTGCTGGAGCGCAGCGCGGCGGCTTCGGCGCGCACCGACGATGCCGGCGGCGGCATGGCGGCCGAGGACGCCGCGGCGACCGCCGCCCGGCCACGGCCGGGTTTGTTGGGCTTGTCGTTCTTGCCACCCTTGCCGCCCTTGCCGGCGGCGTTGGCCTTGGGCGTTCCCTTGGGTGTGCCTTTCTGCGCCACGGCGGCGGGCTTGCCGCCCTTGGGAGCGGCGGCCTTCTTGCCGGCCGGCTGCTTGGGCGCGGCCGCATGCTTGGGCGCGGGCGACTTGCCTGCGGCCTGCTTGGATGCGGGGCCTTTGCCCGCGGCTTGCTTGGGGGCGGGGGCCTTGCCCGCGGCCTGTTTGGGCGACGCGCCCTTGCCAGCGGCGGCTTTGCCAGCGCCGGACTTGGCGGACGGGGCGGGGGCTTTCTTGGCTTGTTGCGCCTTGCAGGCCGCCGATTTGGCGTTGGTCTTGCAAGGATCGGAATTTTTCGCGGCTTGCGCGGCGGGAGGGAGGAGCGCGCACATCGCCAGCGCCATGGGCGCTATCGCGTTCGCAATTGCACGTGTCCAGGTAAATGCCATGGTTTCAGCAGGCTTGTCAGTCTGTATAGAGATGTTTCGTACGCCGTTCGTCAGGCACTTCAAAAAAAGTCCAGATGAATTAGAGGCTTACGCGTCGAATTTAAACAGTAATTTCAAGTAGTAGGCAAGACGAATTACCATCATCGCCGAAAAAAATTATGGGGACGTATTGACGCCGGAAAGATTCGTCACAATTGGCGTCCCGAGACGCTACCGTCGCGCGGCGCGTGAGCGTAGCCCGGAATAACCCTCATCCTGCTGAACGCGGGCAATTTTCACGCGCGGCGGAAGGGCGCGGGGGGAGGGGAATGGAGGGGAAGGAAGTGGCCTCGCCGGGTGGAATCGAACCACCAATTGACCCTTAGGAGGGGCCGGTTATATCCATTTAACTACGGCGAGGTGTTCGCAAGGCACTGAAAATTATGAAAATTTTAGTGGCAGAACAGCTTGGGAGGCACGCATTCTAACATCCTGTGCCGGCAGTTTTGCCGCATGCTGTGGCCGGCGTCCTCTCAACATCTTTAAGAGTTAGGACAACTACGCGAGGGCATGTCGATCCCATTCGTCACAAAGTTTTCGAAAGGATCGGCACCGCTCCCTGGTTTGCTGAAGATCCATCACGGCCGAGAAGGCGGGCTGATCTGTTGTTTCGCCGTATGAGCCGGATGCCATCCGCTGACGCAGCCATCCTTTGGCATCTCTGGGGGACTCAGGATCGATCTGAAGGTCCGAGCCGGAGACAGCAAGGCCTCGTTTGCCATGCAAAGCGGCAGCGGAGCCTATGAACCAGGCTTCATATTCACGCTTTGCCAGAACGACCGAGAGCGGGCGGTGAGGCAAGATCTTCTTGGCGCGCGCCGCTATTGTCGCTCCGAGTTTCACGGGGCAATCATCGTCGGCATCGAGCAAAATCAGAATCCAACCTTGAGAACCCGATTTCCCGGCAGCCAATTGAAGATGCCGGGAAAACTCCTCAGCCTTGTTCAAGAATCGGTCGCGGTGTACTCGTATGGGCGGACGGATATCGATGCGGCGATCCGGCGACCGCCATTCGGCGATTCGTCGCAACAATATCGGTAGCGAGGCAACTTCTCCGTGTCCTTCGACGATGCAGGAAACATTAGTCATGAGTTTCCTTTGTCGAACAGTTGGCCTTGACTGATCTGCTGGTCGCGCAAGGCTTCGGGATCTGGTGTCAATTGGCCCAGCTTCAATAGTTCTCCGGCAGAGAACAAGTGATTCCGGATAGCTTCCCGAGCGCTGTGATCAAGACCCGCCAGTTTTGTTTCCCCTTCGTCGGAGATAACAGCAAGAAT
This sequence comes from Achromobacter sp. 1011811831, assembly GCF_059760905.1. Lineage (NCBI taxonomy): Bacteria > Pseudomonadati > Pseudomonadota > Betaproteobacteria > Burkholderiales > Alcaligenaceae > Achromobacter > Achromobacter sp. 1011811831. The sequence goes on along the minus strand of NZ_JCBANG010000126.1, from coordinate 9,568 downwards.
CTGATGGTCCAGAATGGACGTGTCGTCAAGCAAGTCGGGGCTATGACTGGTGACCAGAACTTGCGTTACGCTGCTGGCCCGTTGGAGAGCTTCGCGCAAAGCAGCGCTGGCGGCAGGATGCAAAGCCGTTTCTGGTTCTTCGATACCGATCAATGTAGGCGCGAATTCCTGATTGCTTTGAAATAGTGCTGTCAAGACCCCAAGCGCCCGCAAGGTGCCATCCGACATGTTGTGGGCGGAAAATCGCCAGGGATCCTTGGCACCAGGGACTTCTTGACGGAATTCGATCGTTTCCATCGGGCCAACCTGCACGCGGGTGACGCCATGAATAGTGGGAACGACTGTTTTCAGGTACTCGGAAACCGTCGACAGGGCACTTGGGTTGACCCTCTCCAGATGGCCGATCACGCTGGCGATGTTCTCGCCTTCCGGCTTCAGGAGCCGGCCCTCCTGGGGCTTTTGCAGATCTCGCATCATCTTGGGGTTGAGGTTGTAGAACCCCATGCTCGTCAGAGCATCGAAAATCGGACGAAACTCGCTCAGGCCCGATAGCGCAACGAGCGCCAGGCGGTCTTTTGTGAACGCGGGCAGTGTCCTTTCGCTGCTCTGCACGACATTGCCCTTTTCTATTCGATAGAAAGGACCGTGCCCACGGCCGCCCAGGCTGCATTCTTCGGTTTGCACTTCGAATCCCCGATTCTTGAGGGAGCCAATGCTGAATGCGTAGTAGCCAAATTGGTCGCCGATACGGAATTCAAGGCGGATGCCAAAGTGTGTGGGGTGCCCGCTGGATCGCCGGCGCACTTCCGATAAGCTTCCTCGAAGGCTTAGCGCTTGATCCAGCGAACTATTCAGGGCGTCGGCGACGAAGTGCAATGCATCAATGAAATTGCTTTTCCCCGCTCCATTCGGGCCAACCAGGTAGGTCAACGGCCCCAATTTCACATCGCATTGGCCGATGCTTCGATAGTTCCGTAGTAGGACTCGGGAGATGAAGGGGATGGAGGGCATGAAAAGGGTCCGCGGGACTGACGTTTGAATGGTAACAGCGATAGGCAGGCGTTCAACGTGTGGCTGACAGGACAGTTTTGCGAGGTGAGTGGGTCAGAATCCGGTCGAGGTCCTTTCTTGCCTGCGGAGCGGGAGCATCAGGCAAGGTCCATCCGACAGCATGGGTATTTCTTCGGCCACGGAGGCCGATTGTTTATCATGTTCATGTTTGCGCCCGGCAGGTTTGGCCCCAGGCGCAGCGTCGTCCCGTAGAGGGGAGCGGCGTTTCGACGATCAATAACGATTCAATAAGAGACACGGCTTTCATGTCCAGCCAAATTGACAAGATTTCCATGCGTACCCTCATCCTGGGCACGCTGGTGGTGCTGCTCGCCATGGGCGTGCGGGCCACGTTCGGGCTGTTCATGCAGCCGATGGGGCTGGCCCACGGCTGGGGGCGCGACGTGTTCTCGATGGCCTTCGCGCTGCAGAACCTGGTCTGGGGCGGCGCCTGTATCTTCATGGGCTTCCTGGCCGACCGCTACGGCTCGGGCCGCACCATCGCGCTGGGCGCGGTGCTGTACATGCTGGGCATGATCGGCACGCGCTTCGCCACCGACGAGACCACGCTGTACCTGACGGCGGGCGTGCTGGTGGGGCTGGGCCAGGCCGGCACGACCTTTCCGGTGATCCTGCCCGTGGTGGCGCGGTCGGTCCCGCCCGCCTACCGCAGCACGGCGATGGGCATCGCCAGCGCCGGCGGCTCGATGGGGCAGTTCGCGGTGGTGCCGACCGGGCAGGTGCTGATCAACGGCCTGGACTGGCCGGGCGCGCTGTGGGTGCTGTCCCTGTTCGTGGCCTGCGCCGCGCCGCTGGCCTATTACCTGCGCGGTCGTCCGCAGGTCCATGCGGGTCCGCATCAATCGCTGGCCTCGGCGGTGCGCCAGGCTGTGCGGCATCCGTCGTTCCATTTCCTGTTCTGGAGCTACTTCGTCTGTGGCTTCCATACCGCCTTCATCACGCTGCACTTGCCGGCCTATGTCACCGACGGCGGCCTGACGGCGGCGCAGGGGGCCACCGCGATTGCGCTGATCGGCCTGTTCAACGTGCTGGGTTCGTTCTATGCCGGCAAGCTGGGCGGCAAGTACAGCAAGAAGCGGTTGCTCGCCGTGGTCTACGGCATGCGCGCCTTCGGCATCCTGTTGCTGCTCTGGCTGCCGCTGTCGTCGTGGGTGCTGTATGTGTTCGCCGCCTGGATGGGGCTGTTCTGGCTGGGCACGGTGCCGTTGACGCAAGGGTTGATCGGGCAGATCTACGGCCTGCGCTATGCGGCCACCCTGTCGGGCATCGTGTTCCTGGGCCATCAGCTGGGCAGCTTCGTCGGCGTCTGGCTGGGCGGCTACGCCTATGCCAAGACCGGCAACTACGATATGGTCTGGTGGTTGGGCGTGGTGCTGGCCGTGCTGGCCGCGCTGCTGTGCTTGCCGGTGCGCGAGCAGCCGGTGGCGCAGCCCGCCGCCGCCTGACGCGCATTCCCGTCCCGGCCGATCATGGAATCCGATATGAGCCCGCACCCGCCTGAAAGCAAGCTCCCGATCCGCCGAGGCTGGCGGATCGCGGGCGGTCTGGCGCTGGTTCTGACGCTGGGCCTGGCGTTCTGGGGCTACACCACGCCCGACATGCAGATCCACTGGGAAAACCTGGCCGCGCTCTGCGGTTTTTGACACGCCCGGACGCAAACAGGCCGCGGCGCTCGCTGTATCCTACGGCCTGGCCCTCTTTTGCCGCCGCGCGCACCATGCTCGCGGCGGGTGCCCATGCAGGACGCACCGCTTTCCTATCCTGAACTGTCATTACCGGACATCGGCGGCCTGCCTGCGGCCGGCACGCTGGTGCTGACCGTGAACAACCGCCTCGCCCGCCGCCTGACGCTGGAACTGGCGGGCCTGTTGCGCGCTGAACGGCAGGTCAGCGAGTTGCCGCGCATCGTGCCCCTGTCCGCCTGGCTGGCCGAGTCGGCCAACGAACTGGCGTTCGACGCGGGCGGCGACATGCCCGCATACCGGCTGGACAGCTTCGCAACGCAGATGGTGTGGACCGAGGCGATCCGCGCCGAGGAGGCTGCGCGCGTGCTGCTGGACGCGCGCCAGGCGGCGCGACTGGCCATGGACGCCGACCTGCTCATGGACGAGTGGGAGCTGCGCGTGCCATCGGGCGCGGACACCGACGAGTACAAGGGCTTTGCCCGCTGGCGCCTGCGCTACCGCGCGGCCCTGGCCGAGCTGGATGCCGAGGATGCGAACCAGGGCTATGCGCGCGTGCTGGACGCGCTGGGTCAGGGCAGGCTGGCAACGCCGCAGCGGCTGGTGCTGGCCGGTTTCACCGATGTCTCGCCGCGCTTCGCGCGCCTGCTGGACGCGTTCGCGACGCAGGGCTCGGACATCGGCCAGTGGCGCGACGCGCAGCGCGCGCCCGCGCAGCCGCGCCGCTTCGAGGCCCCGGATCAGGGCAGCGAGTGGCGCGCCGCCGCGAGCTGGGCCGCGGCGCAACTGCAGGCCCATCCGGCAGGCCGCTACGCCATCGTCTCGCCGCAGCTGGAAGCCGAATCCGTATTCGCCCGGCGCGTGCTGGGCCAGGCGCTGGCCGGCCGCGACGGCGCGCCCGCGCTGGCGTTCAACGTGGCCGTGGGCCGGCCGCTGGATGAATGGCCGATGGCGCGCGCCGCGCTGGCCTGGCTTCGCGCGCTGGCCGAATGCGCGGACGGCAAGGGCTGCGGCGTGCAGACGCTGGGCGCCGCGCTGCTGGCCGGCCATTGCGCCGGCGATGTGCGCGAGCGTTCGCGCCTGTCGGCCATCGACGCGCGCTGGCGGCGCGATGCCCGCCAGCGCGTCAGCGCGCAGGAATGGCGCAGGCAGCTCTCGATGGCGCCGGTATTGGCGCAGGCCTGGAACCAGGCCATGGACATCTGGACGCAAGGCGGCCGCAAGGCCAGTTGCGACGTATGGATGCCACGCATGAAGGCGGCCCTGACGGCGCTGGGCTTTCCCGGCGAAGCCTCGCTGGACAGTGTGGCCTATCAGGTGATGGGCGCGCTGGGCGAGGCGCTGGGCAGTTTTTCGGCGCTGGCGCCGGCGGCCGGCAAGCTGGGCGGGCAGGCCGCCGTGCGCCTGCTGGAAAGCGTGGCCAGGACGGCCACCTTCCAGCCGCAGCGCGACCCGTCGGCGCGGCTGGACGTGCTGGGCCTGCTGGAGGCCGAGGGCGGTTACTGGGATGGCGTCTGGGTGCTGGGCCTGACCGACGACGTGCTGCCGGCCTCGCCCAAGCCCAATCCGCTGCTGCCGCTGGCGGTGTTGCGCCAGGCCCGCGCGCCGCGCGCCACGCCCGAACGCGAGCGCGAATGGGCCGAAGGCATGTATGCGGCGTTATGTCGCTGCGCGCCCGAGATCATCGTCAGCCATGCGCACATGGACGGCGAGCGCGAGCTGCGCCCGTCGCCGCTGATCGCGGACGCCGCGCCGCTGGACTGGACGCCGCCCCGACAGGCGGCGGCCGAGCCCCTGCCGCAGGAGTCGCTGGACGACCGGCAAGGTCCGCCGCTGGCGCCGGGCGGCCGCGGGGGCGGCGGCCTGGACGTGCTCGACACGCAGGCGCGCAATCCCTTGTGGGCCTTCGTGCGCCATCGTCTCGGCGGCCGCGCGATGGCGGCCTATGCCGATGTGGCAGCCATCAGCGTGCGCGGCCAGTTCCTGCATCGCGCGCTGGAGCTGGCCTGGGGCATGCTGCCCGACCAGGACGCGCTGCACGCGGCCATGGCCGAGGCGCGGGTGGGGCCCCTGCTGGAACAGGCCGTGGCGCAGGCCGCCGACGAGACCCTGACCGATTACTCCCCCGCGCTCAAGACGCTGGAATGCGAGCGCGCGCGGCGCGTGCTGGCCAATTGGCTGGACCTGGAGGCGCGGCGCCTGCCGTTCGCTGTCGCGCAGGTCGAGAAGGACCAGCAATGGCAGCGCGGCGCGCTGATGCTCAAGCTGCGGCTGGACCGCATTGACACGCTGGACGACGGCCGCAATGTCATCGTCGACTACAAGACCGGCGCGTCCGCCGCCAAGCCCGAACCCGACTGGTCGCGCCGCCGGCCCGTGAACGTGCAGTTGCCGTTCTATGCCTCCGTGCTGGCTGACGCTTCCGGCGCCGAGGTGGCCGGGCTGGTGCTGGCGCAGATCCATGCGCGGCAAGTGGCGGCGCAGGGCCTGGCCGATGTCGACCTGGGCATGGCGGGCGTCACGCTGGCCGAGGACAGCAAGTATTTCGACGGCCTGTCCTGGCCCGAGATCCGCCAGCGCTGGCGCGAGGCGATCGAGGCGCTGGCCGACGAATACGCCGCGGGCGTGGCCCCCAACGTGGCCTATCGCCGCGACGACCTGAAATACTGCGACGCCTTGCCGTTCCTGCGGCTGCACCTGGACGATGAGGACGCCTAGATGGCAGAACAAGAACGCCAGCCCCACGACCATGCCGCGCGCGCCGAGGCGCTGGACCCGTCGCGCTCGTTCCTGGTGCAGGCGCCGGCGGGCTCCGGCAAGACCGAACTGCTGACCGACCGCATCCTGGCGCTGCTGGCCACGGTGAACCGGCCCGAGGAAATCGTGGCCATCACCTTCACGCGCAAGGCCGCCTCGGAAATGCACGCGCGCGTGCTGAGCAAGCTGCGGCGCGGCCAGGGACCCATGCCCGAGCCCATGCACGAACGCCGCAGCTGGGAACTGGCGCGCGACGCACTGGCGCGCAACGACGAACTGGGCTGGCATCTGCTGGAGCACCCGGCGCGGCTGGCCATCCGCACCATCGACTCGTTCTGCGCCGGCCTGGTGCGCAGCATGCCCTGGCTGTCGGAGCTGGGCGGCATGCCGGAGATCACCGACGACGCGCGCGCGCACTACGAGGCCGCGGCCCGCGCCACGCTGGACCTGGCCGACGATTTCGAGGAAGTCCGCATCCTGCTTGAGCATCTGGACGTGGACGTGCAGGCCGCCAAGGACGCCATCGCCGACATGCTCGGCCAGCGCGACCAGTGGTTGCCGCTGCTGGCCCACGGTTCGGACCGCGAGAGCATGGAGGAATGGCTGGCCGATGCCATCGGCGTGGACTTGCTGGCGCTGTCCGACGCCATGCCGTTGGGCTGGGCCGAGGCGCTGAGCGGCCCGGCGCGGCTGGCCGCGACACAGCTGCAGGATGGCGAGGAAGACAACAAGCTCGCGGCGCTGCTGGATTGGACCGACGAGCTGCCGCCCGACGCCTTTGCGCTGGACGCGTGGCGCGCGCTGGCCCATCTGCTGCTGACCGGCACCGGCTCGCTCCGCAAGACGGTCAACAAGAACCTGGGTTTTCCGGCCAAGTGCGCGCACAAGGAACCCTTTGTCGCCTGGCTTGAAAGCGCCGACGCCGACGCGCCATGGGTGCGCCGGCTGGACGCCGCGCGCGACATGCCCGATCCCGCCTTCACCGACGCGCAGTGGCGGGTGCTGGGCGCGCAGCTCATGACCTTGAAGCTGGCGGTGGCGCAGCTGCGGCTGCGCTTCTCCGACACCGGCGAAATCGACTTCATCGAGATCGCCCAGCGCGCGGCGTCGGCGCTGGGCCATGCCGACGATCCCGGCGAACTGCTGCTGAAGCTGGACGCCTCGATCCGCCATCTGCTGATCGACGAGTTCCAGGACACCAGCCAGACGCAGCTGGACCTGTTGAACACGCTGACCTCGGGCTGGCAGAAAGGGGACGGCCGCAGCCTGTTCCTGGTCGGCGACCCGATGCAGTCGATCTACCGCTTCCGCAAGGCCGAAGTGCGCCTGTTCCTGGAGGTCAAGGAAGAGGGCGTGGGCTTGCTGCAACCGGAATTCCTGAACCTCACCGACAACTTCCGTTCGCAGGCCGGCGTGGTGAACTGGGTGAACCGTTCCTTCGTCGGCCTGATGCCGCGCAGCAACGACCCGATCGCGGGCGCCATCGCCTATAGCGCGTCGACGGCCTTCCATGAAGCGCTGCCCGGCACGGCCGTGGAGTTCCATCCCGCCTGGTCGCGCGCAGACGCCGAAGCCGCCGAGCAGCAGGCCGAGGACATCGCGGTGGCGCTGGTGCGGCAGGCGCTCAAGGAACACAAGGGCAGCAAGCATCCCGTGGCGGTGCTGGTGCGCGCGCGCAGTCATCTGGGCAACCTGACGCGCCGGTTGACGCAGGAGGGCATCAGCTGCCGCGCGGTGGACCTGGTGCCGCTGGCCCTGCGGCCCGTGGTGGCGGACCTGGTGCAACTGCTGCGGGCGCTGTCGCATCCGGCCGACCGGCTGGCCTGGCTGTCGGTGCTGCGCGCGCCGTTCTGCGGCCTGACGCTGACCTCGCTGCAACGCCTGTTCGGCGAGGACCACGTCACGCCCGTGCCGGTGCTGCTGGAGCGCGCGCTGCGCGAACCGGATCCCGTTGCCTCGCAGATGCCCGCACAAGGCTCTCTGTTCGACGCACCGCCCGTTGTGCGAGAGGCCGAGGACCGGGCCGGACCGCGTGCGCGCGATGTGCTGGGCGCGGACGAATACGAACGCCTGCGCCAGGCCGCCGCCGTCCTGCTTGACGCGCGCAACGATTCCGGCGCCATGCCCTTCGCGGCCTGGGTCGAGGCCTGTTGGCGCCGTCTCGGCGGCCCGGCGTTGTACACGGGACTATCCGTCGCCAATGACGCGGAAAGCCTGTTCCAGCTGGTCGAGCGCCTGGCCCCGCACGGCGCGATCGACATGGCCGCGCTGGAAGCCGGCATCGCGCGGCTGTTCGCCGCGCCCGACGCGGCGGGCGAGGACGGCGCGGTCGAGATCATGACCATGCACAAGTCCAAGGGCCTGCAATTCGAGACGGTCATCCTGTACGGCCTGCATCGCGCGCCGCGCGGCGACCAGGCGCCGCTGGTGCGCTTCGAGCAGAACGGCGACCGGGTGCTGTTCGGCCCGGTCAAGCCGCGCGCCGAGACCGAGGCCGATCCCGTGTCCCGCTACCTGGGCGCGCGCGAGGCACGTCGCGCGTCCTATGAAGTGGACCGCTTGCTGTACGTGGCCGCCACGCGCGCGCGCAAGCGCCTGCACCTGGTCGGCCATGTGTCGGTGGACGACGCCGGTCAGGCCAAGGCCCCGCCGGCCGCCAGCCTGCTTGGCCGCCTGTGGCCCTGGCTGACGCCGCCCGCGCCGCCGTCGCGCGAAGGCGAGGCCACGCGCGGCGCCGAGGACAGCCCGGAATGGCAGGGCGAGCCCCTGCGCCGCATCTCCGCCGCCGGACTGGCGCAACTGGCCGGCCGCGCCGAGCCCAGCTTCAGCCCGGGCTTCTCGGCCGGCGCGCGCGACGGCTGGGGCGACGCCGCCGAACATCCCGCCTGGCAGCTGGAGGCCGGCCATGACGCCGCCATCGGCACGCTGGCGCACGCCTGGCTCGAACGCATCGGCCGCGACGGCATCGCCGCCTGGCCGGCCACGGCGCTGGCCAGCCGCCTGTCCGCCATGCGGCGCCAGCTGACCCGCGCCGGCATCCCCGCCAGCCAGGCCGATGCCGCTGCCGAAGCCGTGCTGGAAACGCTGCTGGCCACCCTGTCCGACCCGCGCGGTCAATGGCTCTTGTCCCAATCGGGCGCGCGCCGCGAATGGCCGCTGATCGACGCCGCAGGTAAGGTCTCCGTCATCGACCTTGCGCTCAGCACCGAGGACGGCTGGCTCATCGTCGACTACAAGACCGGCCGTTCCCAGCCCGGCGAATCCGCCGAGGCCTACGCCGCGCGCATGCGCCAACGCCACGGCGAGCAGCTGCGCCGCTACTGCGCCCAGGTCACCGCCCTGGACGGCCGCCCGACCCGCGCCGCGCTGTACTTCCCCCGGGCGCGCGCGTGGATAGACCTTTGACCCAGGAACCCCCGAGCATGTCCCGTCCCGCCCACCGGCAGACCCGGACCTCCGCCTGCCTCCTGGCTGTCACCCTGGGCGCCGCCGTCCTCGCGCTGCCCGCCGCCAGCCACGCCCTGTCGCCCGCCACCCACGCCGAGCGCACCCCCTGCGCCGGCGAAGGCAAGACCCTGCGCTCGCACGACGCCGCCCGCCCGACCCAGATCGAATTCATCAACCACGGCAAAGAAATCAAAACGATCTACTGGCTCAACTACGAAGGCCGCCGCGTCTACTACACCCGCCTGCAACCCGGCGACAGCTACATCCAGAAAACCTACGTCTCGCATCCCTGGGTCGTGACCTCCGACGACCTGGGCACCTGCGAAACCGCCGTGCTCCCCGTCCGCACCCCCAGCATCACCATCCTGAACTAGCCATCCAAGCCAAGGCAAAGCCAAGCAAGCCATAGAGAACAAGGCAGAGCAGGCAAGGCAAGGCAGAGCAGGCAAAGACAGCAAGGCAAAGCAAGGCAAGCAAGGCGAAGCGAAGCAAGCCAGCCAGGCAAAGCGAAGCGAGCCAAAGCGGGCAAGCGAAGCAAAGCCCGCCCTCCCTCCCCCTCGGGGGGAGGGCCGGGGAGGGGGCGCACATCCAGGCCCCCTCGGGGGCCAGCC
>NZ_JCBANG010000125.1:0-14000 GCF_059760905.1 Achromobacter sp. 1011811831 | reverse complement strand
CCGCCGTGGTGCTGGAGTCGTCGGCGCTCACCGGTCTGGACGGGCAGCGGGACGCGGCGCTGAAGGCGCTGGATGGCCAGGCGACCAACAAGACGGAAGGCGTGTATGACCACCTGAGCACGGTGGCCGACCGGCGCGACTTGTCGCGCATCGAGGTGGTGACGGGCGGGCAGGCGCTGTTCGCGGGCGGCTCGACCACGGTGGCGACCGGCGGGCAGATCGCGGTGTCGGCGGGCAAGCAGGCGCTGGTGGACGCGGGTGCGCGGCTGGACGTGGCGGGCGCGATCGGCGTGAAGGTGGCGATGGAGTCCAACAGCGTCCGGATCGACGTGCAGGGTAACGAGCAGCGCGACTCGCCGGTGAACCGTGACAGCAAGAACCTGAACAACAGCGAAGTGTGGGTGGACCGGCGCACGCTGGTGAAGGTGGCCGCCGGCGTGAACGGCTACGAGAACGAGCGCTGGTACACGGCGGGGGGGCTGCTGGAGGTGGGCGGCTATCTGGCGACCAGCGGGCGCGGCGCGGGCGAGTGGCTGGCGCAGGGCGGCACGGCGACGTTCACGGGCGGCGAGCTGGTCACGCGGGCGGGCTCGGACATCAACCTGTCGGGGGGCACGCTGGACGTGCGGGACGGCTACATCCGCCAGAGCTGGCTGCGCGGCGCGGACGGCCGCCTGTACGAGCTGTCGCGCGCGCCCGGCGATCTGCTCTACACCGGCCTGTACAAGGGCTTCGAGCAGAAGCATGAGCGCTGGGGCGAGCGGGCCACGCGCACTTTCTACAACCCGCTGATCGCGCCGCGCCAGCGCTACGAGTCGGGTTACACCGTGGGCCGCGATGCAGGCCAACTGCTGGTGTCCACGGAACGCGCGGCCTTGCAGGGCGCGTTGACGGGAGAGGTCTACCAGGGGCCGCGCCAGACCGACGCGCCGCAGCGCGACCAGGAAGGTTTCTATCAATCGCAGACCGCGACGGCGCGACGCGGACAATTGGTCGTGGGCCAGTATCTGCCGCGCTTCGATACGGCGACGAACCGTCTCGCCTGGGGCTTGTCGGGCATAAGCCGGCAGGTGACGGTTGGGCAGGGGGACGCGGCGGACGGCGAGATCGTGCTGGATGCCGCCTGGCTGAATCAGGCGGGACTGGGCGCCCTGAAGCTGGCGGGCGCGGAGCGCGTGGTCGTGCAGCAGGCGCTGCGGCTGGCGCCCGGGGGCGAGGCCGTGCTGTACGCGCCCTGGGTCGCCATCGACGCGGACCTGTCGGCGCCGGGCGGCCGCATCCAGGCCGGCAATGTGCTCAAGCAGATGAGCGCCTACACCGGCCGCGTCGAGGAGGGCGTGGCCAATCCGGCCGCCGGCAAGCCGGTGGGCGTGCGCGTGGGCGCGCGGGTGGATGCCGGCGGCCTGTGGACCAACCTGGCGCTGACGCCGCAAGACTCGGCGCTGATGGCCTGGCGTCACGGCGGCTCGGTCGCGTTGCGCAGCAGCGGCGACGTGTCGCTCACGCAGTCCGGATCGATCAATGTGTCCAGCGGCGCGGGCAGGTCCTGGGCGGGTGTTCTGCGCGCCGGCAAGGGCGGCGACGTCACGCTGGCGGCCAACGCCTTGGGCAACGCCACGGGCGGCGCGCTGACCGTGGCGGGCGAGATCGCCGGCTATGGGGTGGACGGCGGCGGCAAGCTGTTGCTGCAGGCCGAACGGGTCAGCGTGGGCCATGGACGCCAGACCGTCGCGCCGGGCGTGTCGGTGCTGGACGAAGATTTCTTCGCCAGCGGTTTCTCGCAATACGAAGTGGCCGGCGTGCGCGGCCTGGAGCTCGTCGAGGGCGCCCGCGTGCGCGTGACCATGCCGGTGTTGCGCTATACGGCGCAGGCGCTGAACGCGTCGGACCGGAATGCGGCGCTGGAAACCTGGACGCCGCCGCTGTACCAGGACGATCCGCTCAAGCGCGTGCTGACGCAGCGCCTGGGCGCGGACCTGACGCTGCGTACCGGAGCCATCTATTCGCCGGAGGATGACCGGGCGACGGCGCAGCTGACGCTGGCGCGCGGCGCGTCGATCGAGGTGGATCCGCGCCAGGCCATCGCCTTGCGCAGCGCAGGCCAGATCACCCTGGACGGCGTCTTGCGCGCGCCCGGCGGCACGCTGCGCATCGACCAGCCGCCGGTGGCCTTGAGCGAAAACCGCGGCGACGGTAGCGGTCACAAGCGTTCGCTGTGGGTGGGCGATGGCGCGGTGCTGGATGTGGCCGGACGCGCGGCCGTGGCCCTGGATGCGCAGGGGCGGCGATACGGCTGGGTGGACGCGGGCGGCGCCATCGTCATCGGCGGCGAGATCAATACCGCCAAGGGCTCGGCCACGTCGGTGGATGCCTTCGTGGTGCTGCGCCCCGGCTCGCTGCTGGAAGCGTCCGGCGCGTACGCGATCCTGGATCTGCCGCAGGGCGGCAGCGTCGGCGTCGCCAGCGCCGGGGGATCGATTTCGCTCAGTTCCTACGACGGGCTGTACCTGGACGGCACGCTGCGCGCCCGCGCGGGCGGGGCCGGCGCGGCCGGCGGCGTGCTGTCGGTGGCGCTGGAGACGCCCGTCTATGCAAACACCAGCGTCGATCTGGTGCGGGTGCAGCGCGAGCTGCTGATCCGTCAGCAGGCGGCGGCCAGCCTGCCCGACGTCGCCGATCCGCAGGCGGCGCGGCCCTTGCTGCGCTACGGCCACGGCGAGCTGGCGCTGGACCGCTACCAGGACAGCGGTTTTGGCACCTTGAATGTGCTGGCCAATGGATTCATCAGCGCCAGCGGCGCCGTCGATCTGCGGGCCAGCCAGGCGGTCCGCCTGTTCGCCGGCGCGTTCACGGTGGCCGAGGACGCGCCGCCGGATACCCGGTTCGGCGTCAGCGCGCCCTATGTGCTGCTGGCACAGACCGACCGCCCCAACGCGGACTTCCTGGTGCTGCCCGCCGTGCATGGCGGCCTGTCGAAGCAGGACCCGACCGGCGCGTTCGCGGTACGCGGGAACACGGTGGATGTGCGCGACCGGGTCAGCTTCGGCGCCAACGGCTATTTCCTGCTGCAGGGCAGGGTGCCGCGCACCGTGGACGGCCGAGGCTACGGCAGCGTCAGCCTGGCCGCCGACGGTGACTTGCGCTTCCTGCGAGGCGCCGTGGCCGACGGCATGACGATCCTGGCGACGCCGGGATCCGTGGCGCTGGCCGGCGCGCGCATCTACCCCGAGACGCAAGCCCGGGCCGTGGTGGAAGCGGGCTACTACGGCAAGCGCCAGCCGCTGGCGCTGTCCCGCGTGGGCGCGGACGAGTCGGCGCCCTATTCGGCCTTCGGCGAGCTGTCCCTCGCCGCGTCGCGCATCGATCACGGCGCGGCGCTGTGGGCGCCGCTGGGCAACCTGTCGCTCAACGCCGAACAACTGAGCTTGCGGCCGGGCAGCCTGACGTCGGTCAGCGCGCGCGGACTGGTGATGCCCTATGGCGGCACCGTGGATGGCGTGGCCTATGCGTATGGCGGCAAGCCGATGCTCTCGAACCGGCCGGGCGATTACGGCAAGATCGCGCTGTCCGGCAATCTGGACGCGGCGCCGGGTTCGCGCATCGACCTGTCGGGCGGGGGCGAGCTGCTGGGCGCGGCGTTCGTCAGCGGCCGTGGCGGTTCCAGCGATGCCCGCTACACGCCGCTGATGCGGATCGATCCGTCGGGCGGCGGGTTCAGCCTGCCCGGTTTGGCGACCAATCCGGTCTACGCCGTCGTGCCGGGCGCGCAGGCGACGGTCGCGCCAACGGCCGCCGAGGCCGGCGAGGGTGCGCCGCTGATCGGCCGGCAGATCCAGATCGGGGCGGGCGTGCCGGGCCTGTCGGCGGGCACCTACACGCTGATGCCGGCCAGCTATGCCTTGCTGCCGGGCGCGTTCCGGGTCGAAATCGACGGCCGCGTCGCGCCGGCCAGCGTTGTCCCCGGCCAACCCGCGCTGGCCATGCGCAACGGCTCCTGGAGCCTGCCGGCGTCCTTCTCCGTCGCCGGCACGGCCATACGCGACGCGTTGCCGTCGCAGGTGATCGTCACGCCGGCGCAGACGCTGCGCCGCTACTCCCAATACAACGAGACGTCCTACGCGCGCTACGTGCTGGAGGACGCGCAGCGTCGCGGCATGCCTCGGGCGATGCTGGAGCGCGATGCCAAGCTGCTGTCGATCGACGTGGGCGTGGATGGCCGGCTCGACTTCCAGGGCCGGGCCGATTTCCGGCCGGCCGAAGGCGGGCGCGGCGGCGAGCTGGCGCTGCGCGGCACCGCGATCGAGGTGCTGGCCGACGGCGCGGCCGCCACGCCCGGCATGAGCAGCTATTACGCCAGCACGCTCAATGGCTTCGGCGCGTCGCGCATCAGCGTGGGCGGCCTGGCCCGCAGCTCCCCGACGGGGGGCGCCAATGTGCTGACGTTCGCGTCGCAGGCGCGCAGCGTCACGTTGCGCGATGGCGCGCTGCTGCGCGCGCCGCAGGTGTTCGTGTCGGCGGGCAGCATCACGCTGGAGGCGGGCGCCGCCATCGATACGATCGGCGCGGGCCGCGCCTACTACGACAGCGCCGAAGGCTACCTGTACAGCCCCGGCCGCACTGCCGTGCTGGCCCTGTCCAACGGTCTGATCACCATGCTGCCGCCGGACGCGCCGCAAGGGCCCGAGAGCAATCCGCCGGGGGCGATAGAGATCGGCGCCTGCGCCGGCCTGTGCGCCCGGCCTGCCCGGCTCTACACCGAGGGCACGCTGGCCGCGGCCACCGATGGCCGCTTCATCCTGGGCGACCAGGCCCGCTACGGCGCGCGTCAGCTGGCGCTGTCGGTGAGCGCCGTCAACGCGGGCAGCGCGCAGGCGCTGGCCGCCGCCTCGGCGCGCGGCGCGCTGCCGGCGGGCATGACCTTGAACCAGGGGCTGCTGGACCGGCTGCTCGCGGGCGATGCGGATTTCGGCGCGCCGGCGCTGGAAGTGCTGACGCTGACGGTCAGGGATTCGGTCAACTTCTACGAAACGGTGGACCTGAGCGCCGCCGCGACGCCCTCGGGCAAGTCCTTGGGCCGGCTTGAACTGAACGCGCCGGCCATCTACGGCTATGGCGCGGCGGGCGACCGGGCCACGCTGCGCGCGCAGACCCTGATCTGGGGCGGCGGCGGCGCGCCGGCAGCCGTGATCGGGCAGGGCGCGGGAACGGGCCAGGGAACGCTGGATCTCATCGCCGACCGCATCGAGTTCGGCTACGGGCCCACGGCCCAGCCGGACGGCACGGCCGCGCCGCAGCGCATGGCGCTTGGCTTCGCCACCGTCAACCTGAATGCGGCGCAGCGCATCACCGCCAATCAGCGGGGCAGCCTGTCGGTGTACCAGTCGCAAGGCGCCTACGTCGAAGGAAGCGGCTACGCCTATCAGGGCGGCAATCTCAATCTGTACACGCCGCTGATCACCGGCGAGGCCGGTTCGGTCCATCGCGTCAAGGCCGGCGGCGCCATCGTCGCGAGCCGGCCCGCGGGCGCCGCCGAGGCTGCCCCGGCGGCCGTGGTCGCCGGCGGCGCGGAATGGGTCCTGGATGGCGACAGCGTGCGCATCGACACCGCCGTGGCCTTGCCCAGCGGCAAGCTGACGCTGGCGGCGCAGCGCGGCCTGGTCCTGGGCGATGGCGCGCGCCTGGACCTGGCCGGACGCAAGACCGATTTCCATGATGTCAGCAAGTACGGCTGGGGCGGCGAGCTGCGCCTGGAAAGCCGGCAGGGCGACATTCTGCAGGCGCCGGGCAGCCTCATCGACTTGTCCGCCAGCCACAACCGCGCCGGCAGCCTGACCGCGATCGCGCTGGATCCGCTGGCGGGCCGGGTGGATCTGCTGGGCGCTATCCAGGGCCAGGCTTCCGGGCGCTACGATGCCGGCGGCACCCTGGTGCCCTACGCCGCCGGAGGCGTCGACATCCGCGCGCAGCGTCTGGACTTCGCGGCCCTGAACCAGCGCCTGAACGCGGGCGGCGTCTTCGGGTCGCGCAGCTTCCAGATCAAGCAGGGCGACCTGACGGTAGGCGATGAAGTGCGGGCGCGCCAGGTGAGCATTTCGCTGGACGGCGGCCGCCTGACCGTGGCCGGCCGCATCGATGCCAGCGGCGAGGGCGTGGGCAGCATCCGGCTGGCAGCGGCCCAGGGCTTGCGCATCGCCGCCGGCGCGGCGCTGGACGCGCATGGCAGCGTGCCGCGCCTGGACAGCTATGGCCAGCCAATAGACGCGCCGAACCGGGCGCTCATCGAACTCAATTCCGGCGCCGGTCGCCTGCAGTTGGACGCGGGCGCCAGCTTCGACCTGCGCGCGGGGGCTGAAGCGCCTGGCGGCGCTCTCGGGCTGGGCAGCATGGAGCTGAACGCGCCGCGCCTGGGCGGCCTGATCGCGGGCGACATCGATATCGATGCCAGCGGCGCCCTGTCGATCCGTGGCGCCCGAAGCGTGGCGGTCAATGGCATGGCCATCTATCGCGATGCGCGCACCGAGACGGATCCGGCGAATGGCGCCAAGTGGCAGGTCATCGACCAGGACTACCTGGATCGCATTCATGACGACAGCCGCAAGTTCGTCGACGCGGCGCTGGCCAATGCCGGCCTGAGGCGCGGCAAGCTGGCGGGCCTGCTGCCCTACGCGGACGCGCTGCACCTGCGCCCCGGCGTGGAGATCCGCAGCGCCTCGGCCGACGGCGATCTGGTGGTGCAGGGGGATCTGGACCTGTCGCGCTACCGCTATGCGAGCCTGAATCCGCGCGCGCCGCTCACCGGCATCTATGGATCCGGTGAAGTGGGCAGCCTGGCGATCCGGGCCGGCGGCAACCTGGAGATCAACGGCAGCATCAACGACGGTTTCGCGCCGCCTCCCGTCACGCCCGACGACTCGGGCTGGCTGCTGTTGTCCGGCGTGCAGCCATACCGCGGCGACCTGGTGGTGCCCGATATCGGCGTGTCGCTGGCGCAGGGCACGACGTTTCCGTCGGGGGCCATGCTCAATTTCGAACTGCCGTTGTCGCAGACGCAGTTCGCGGCGGGCACCGTGTTGCCGGTGGCGGGCACCTTGGCGCAGCCGCTGACGCTGCCGGCGGGCACCGTCCTGGCGGCCGCCGTACACGATGCCCACGGCGCGCTGCTGTATCCGGCCGGTGCGCTGCTGGCGCAGGCCGTCACGCTGCCAGCCGACGCGCGCCTGGGCGCCGGCAGCGTGCTTGCGGCGGCGGCGACGCTGGCGCCGCTGCGCTGGCCTGCCGGCGTGGCGCTGCCGCGCGCGTTGACGGACGACGGCAAGCCGTCCCCGCTGGTGTTGGCCGGCAAGCTGAACCTGCCGCGCGGCGCGCACCTGCCGTCCGGCACCGACGTCAAGTTGCCCGACGGCGCGAGCATGGTCGAGCTGCGCGCGGACAAGGCCGGCACGCAGGGACGCAACTGGGCGCTGGCGGCGATGCTGCCCGCGGGCTCGCAATCGTGGGGCTTGCGGCTGGTCGGCGGCGCCGACCTGGGGGCCGCGGATCCACGCGCCGTCGGCGTCGACCCGCGCGCCGGCCATGTGGTGCTGGCCGACACGCACTATGCCGCGCGGGTCGTGGACAACATCAAGATCCTGATCACGGAAGAGGGCGAGTTGATGGGGATGGGCCCGCGAGGGACCGAGGTGCCCGAGGGTTTTCTCGGCGTGTGCGAATGGTTGCCGGAGGCCTGCGAGACCGTGGCGGTCAAGCGCGAGGTCAAGGTGTGGTCGCAGGCCGCGCAGGACAGCCAGCCGGATCGCATTGCCGGGACCGACGTGCCCAAGGGCGCGCTGGCCGTCTGCGATCTGAACCCGGCGTTCTGCGACATCCGGCTGGAGATCACCAAGACCGCGAGCGTGCTGGGACAGAACTACAGCGTGCTGCGCACGGGCACGGGCGATCTGGACGTGGCCGCGGCGGGCGATGTGCGGCTGGCGTCGCCCTACGGCGTCTATACGGCGGGCACCGAGTCGGCGGACATGGGTCCTGCCTACCGGCAGGCGCGCGGCGTGGTGCCGGGCCAGGGCACGGTGCTGGGCAGCGAGGGCGGCGACTACGAAAGATTCGTCGACGGCGGCGGCGCGAGCCTGGCGCGGGTCTGGTATCCGGAGCACGGCGGCAATCTGTCGGTGACGGCCGGCGGCAATCTCAACGGCGTGTCGATCGCCCCGGCCTGGAGCAGCCAGAATCGCGAGGCGCTGTCCAGCGCCAGCATCGCCAACTGGCTGTGGCGGCAGGGCGGCGGCGATGCGCCGTCCGGTCCCGCCGCGGTGCCGGTGGCCTGGGGCATCAATTTCGGCACCTATGTGCGCCCGCCTTTCGACAATGGCTCGTCGGCGGTGAATGCCTATGTGCCCCATCTGGTGGGCTTCACCGGTTTCGGCACGCTGGGCGGCGGCAACGTCGCCATCTCGGTCGGCGGCGATGCCGGCACGCTGCAATCGCAGGCGGACACGGCAGAAAGCGCGCGCCGCAGCCAGGGGCTGACCGTGGCGGTGGGCGGCAGCGGCCGCATGACGGCGGACGGCCGGCTGGTGTTGACGGGCGGCGGCGACATCGATTTTCGCGTGGGCGGCGGCTACAACGCCGACCTGGAGGCGCGCGGCTACAACGACATAGACAAGAAGAGCCGCGCCATGAACCGCCATGCATTGGACGGCGTATTGGCGAACCTGCGCGGCAACGTGCAGCTCAGCGCGGCCTCGCTCGGCGGCATCGCGCTGTCCTATGGCGCCACTTCGCTGTCGCGTGATCCGCTCGATTCCCGCGCGCCGGATCCCCTGTCTTCGTCCATGGCATCGGCCACCGGCGGACTGGTGCTGGCGCCGGGCGACGCCACCGTCAATCTGAATACGCGCGGCGATCTGGTGCTGGGCGCGGTGGTGGATCCCGGCCGCGTGGTGCCGTTGGCGACCCGGCCCTATCTCGATACGACGGGCCTGCTGGCGCGGGGCGGCGGCATGTCATGGTTCACGCTCTGGACCGGCCGCAGCGCCATTGACCTGCATTCGGCGGGCGGCAATCTCACGCCAGGCAGCGCGGCGACCGAAATCGATGGCAGCGGCATCGCGACGGGGCTGGATATCTCGCCCACGGACGGACGCTATGTCTATCCGCCCATCCTGCGCGCCGTGGCGGCGGGCGGCAGCATGTACTACGGCCAGTCGGCCCGCGCCGGGATGTCGCATCGCTACGATGCATCGCTCTACGGCATCGTGCTGATGCCGTCGGACCGGGGGCAGCTGGAATTGCTGGCGTCCGGCTCGATTTACGCCGGCGGCTATTCGATCACGCCGTCCGGCGCGTCGGAGAGCGCGCTGGCGACGCCGCAGCGGCCTGCTTTTGCCGGGGTCGCGCGCAACGGGATCCGTTCCAGCAACCAGTCCGTGGATGGCATCGTCGCGACGACGCGGCGCCTGCCGCTGTTCTCCTTCGGCGTCGACAGCGTGGCGGCGCAGTCCGCGTCGCGCGAGCCGGTGCGCATCTATGCGGGGCAGGATCTGGTCGGCGTGCGCAGCGGCGCTGTCTACAGCTATACGGCCACCACGCGCGACAGCCAGGTCTGGTATGTGGGCGCCGCGCCGGTGCGCATGCTGGCCGGACGCGATATCGTCAACAGCGGCACGGCTCCAGGCCAGGACATGTTCCTGCCGGGCGATCTGAGCCGCAACGCGGGCGGCGGCTACGCGGGCACGGCGAGCGGCAATCTGTTCGTGCATGCGAGCCTTTCGGATGTGTCGCTGGTGCAGGCCGGCCGCGACATTCTCCACAGCAGCTTCATGGTCGCGGGTCCGGGCGTGATGGAAATATCGGCCGGCCGCAACCTGTTGATGGAGGACAAGGCCAGCGTGGTCAGCCTGGGGCCCGTGGCGCCTGGCGACACGCGCGCGGGCGCCGCCGTCGCGCTGCAGGCCGGCGCCGGCGCGCGAGGGGCGGACTATGCGGGTTTCCTCGCGCGCTATCTCGGCGACAAGACCGCCGATCCGGCGCGTCCGCTGCTCGATCAGGGCCTGCCCTTCAAGACCTACGAGGCCGAGCTGCTGCTGTGGCTGACCCAGCGCTACGGCTACGCCGGCGACGCGGCCGAGGCGCGTGCCTACTTCGCGGCGCTGCCGGCGGAACAGCAGCGCGTCTTTGCCCGGCAGGTCTATTTCGCCGAGCTGCGTAATAGCGGCCGTGAATACAACGGCAAGCTGGCCGCGCGCGAGGGCAGCTATCTGCGCGGACGCCAGGCCATCGCCGCCTTGTTCCCCGGCCATGATGCGCAGGGCGCGCCCCTGCGTTATGACGGCGGCATCACGCTGTACGGCGGCGCGGGCGTGCAGACCCGCGCCGGCGGGGACATCCAGGCGCTGACGCCCGGCGGCGCGCAGGTCTTCGGCGTCGAGGGCCTGGCGCCGCCGTCCAGCGCCGGCGTCGTGACCCAGGGCAGCGGCGACATCCAGCTCTACGCGCGCGACAGCATCCTGCTGGGGCAGAGCCGGATCATGACCACCTTCGGCGGCGGCATCCTGGCCTGGTCGGCCGAGGGCGACATCAACGCCGGCCGGGGCGCCAAGACCACGGTGGTGTACACCCCGCCACGGCGGATCTATGACGCGGTCGGCAACGTGGCGCTGTCGCCGAACGCGCCGAGTTCGGGCGCGGGCATCGCGACGCTGGCGCCGATCGCGGAGGTGCCGGCCGGCGACGTGGACCTGTACGCGCCGCTGGGGACCATCGATGCGGGCGAGGCGGGGATCCGGGTGTCGGGCAACATCAACATCGCGGCGCTGCACGTGGTGAACGCGGCCAACATCCAGGTCAAGGGCGAGAGCAGCGGCATTCCGGCGGCGGCGACGGTCAACACCGGCGCGCTGGCGTCGGCCAGCGCGGCGTCCTCGGCGGCGGCCGGGGCGGCGCAGGAATCGGTGCAGCGCGCCCAGCAGCAGTCGCGCCAGAACCTGCCGTCGGTCATCAGCGTGCAGATCCTGGGTTATGGCGACGAACCGGCTGCCGGCGCGACGCCGTCGTCGCCGCGCGCGGCGGCGCCCGCCGGCTCGCGCTACGACTCGGCCAGCGCGGTGCAGATATTGGGAGCCGGCGCGCTGGAACCGGGCGAGATGCGTGGCCTGACGGAGCAGGAGCGCGCCAAGCTGTCGATGTGACGGTGGCGTGGCGGTCGGGCGGCGGCGGCTTGAACCGCCGTCACCCTTCCGTCATGCGGCGCCGCTACCATGCCGCTTCTTTCCCGCGTCCGCGCCCTGTTCCGGACGCGGTCGCCGCCCTTTCAAGTACCGGAGTGTTATGACTGTCACGCAGGCGACCGGGGCAGCCCGGGCGCTGGCCTGGCGGCTGGCGCTGGGCCGGGCCGCGCTCGGCCTGTGCGCGCTGGGCCTGTGCGCGCCGGCGCCGGGCCGGGCCGCCGAGTCCGGGCGGCTGCGCTTCGACATCGCGGCCCAGCCGCTGGATGCCGCGCTTGCCGCCTATGCGCAGACCACCGGCATGGCCGTGCTGGTGGCCAGCCGCGTCACCGCGGGCAGGCGCGCGGCGGCGGTGCAGGGTTGGTACGCACCGCAAGACGCGCTGAGTCGTTTGCTGGCGGGCACCGGCCTGCAGGCGCGCTACTCCAGCGCCACCGCCTTCACGCTGGTGGAGCCCGCCGCGAGGGCATCCGGGCCGGACGGTGATCGTCCGGCGACGGTGCCGCTGGCCTACGCGGGCGTGTTGCAGCGCACCGTCACGCGCGCGCTGTGTCAGTGGCGCGGCGCGGAGTTCGGCCGCTACCGGGCCGCGTTGCAGCTCTGGATCGGCCGCAACGGCGTCGTCGGCCGCGCCGCGTTGCTCGCGGGCACGGGCGACGCGCAGCGCGACGCGGCGCTGACTGGCTTGATGACCGGCCTGGTGATGGACGCGCCGCCGCCCGCCGGACTGCCGCAGCCGGTGCTCATCCGCCTGGCGCCGCGCGCCGACGCGGCCGCGGACTGCCGGCACGCGGCTGGAGGCTGATACCCGTGTCCGCGTCGTCCGCCAGTCTGCGCGAGCTGTTCCTCGCCAAATACCAGGACTTCCGCAAGCGCCTGCGCATCCGGCTGGGCTCGGAAGACCTGGCCAACGAAGCCATGCAGGAAACCTGGCTGCGCGTCGAGAGCATGCCCGATGCCGCGCCGGTGGAGTATCCGGCGGCCTATCTGTTCAAGATCGCGGTCAACGTCGCCGAAGACCAGCGCCGTGGCAGCGCGCGCCTGCTCTCCATGGAAGAACTGGACGAGCTGTACGAGCTGGCCGACGAGGCGGCGGGACCCGTCCGCGAGGTCGAGGGGCGCCAGCAGCTGGCGGCGCTGGAGGCGGCGCTGGCGGAATTGCCGCGCCGGCGCCAGGCCATCGTGATCGCCGCGCGGGTCGACGAGGTGCCGCACCGCGAGATCGCCGAGCGCTTCGGCATCTCGGTGCGCACGGTGGAGAAGGAACTGCGCGCCGGCCTGGAGCATTGCTGCCGGAAACTGGAAAAAGAGTATGTCCAACGCTTCGGTCCCGGGGCCGGCAAATCGTCTTAGGGATATGGCGGCCATGTTCACTCGCAAGAATCCCCAGTTCGCGCTGCGCCGCGAGGCCCAGGCCTGGGTGCTGCGGCTGGCGTCCGGGCAGGCCACAGAGGCCGATGGCGCGGCGTTCCGGCAGTGGTGCGGACAAAGCGCCGAGCATGCGCGCGCCTTCAAGGAGACCCGCGCCGCCTGGCAGGCGCTGCAACCGGCCGCCCGGCGCGTGCGCGCCGAGCAGATGGCACGGGCGCGAGCCAGGGCGCCGGGGCGGCGCGCCTTCCTGGGGGGCGCGCTGGCGGCCTGCGGCGCCTATCTGGCGTTCCGGCCGCCGCTGGACCTGTGGCCGGCGGTGAGCGAGCTGGCCGCCGACTATCGCAGCGGCACCGGCGAACAGCGCGAGGTGGCGCTGGGCGAGGACGCTACCGTGCAGATGAACACCCGCACCCGCATCAATGTATCCGCGCAGGCGCGGGGCGAACGGGTGGACCTGCTGGCCGGCGAGGTCGAGCTGCGCGCCGGCGCGCGGCCGGTCAGCCTGTCGGCGGGCGTCGGTAGCGTGACGGTGCGCGACGCCTGCGTCAACGTCCGCTACACGGACGCCCAGGTGCGCGTGACCTGCCTTGAAGGCGTGGCGCGAGTGCAGGGGCCGGGCGGCGAGCTGGCGCTGGCCGCGCCACGGCAAGTGCTGCTGGGCGCGGACGCCCTGGGCGCGCCGCGCGACGCCGATCTGGCCGCCATCAGCGGCTGGCGGCGCGGCGTGCTGGAGTTCAACGACGTGCCGCTGGCGCAGGTCGTGGACGAGATCAACCGCTACCGCGCGGGCCGCATCCTGCTGATGGGCGACCGGCTGGCCGGCAGCCGGGTACAGGCCCGTTTCCCGCTGGACCAGCTGGCCGACGCGGCGTTGCTGATACGCGATGTGTACGGCGCGCAGGTGACGACGCTGCCGGGCGGCATCGTGCTGCTGAGCTGAGGCCGACGCCGCGACGCGGGCGTCGATTGTGAATTTTTTATGAAAACCTGCGGTCGATGACGCCTGCGCGGGTCTAGGCACCCATGCGCAGCCCGGCCACGGAGCCCGGCGCTGCTGAAGCCAGATCCGACTCCATGAAGGAAGCCGTCATGTCCAGCCGTTCCCATGCCCCCGTCACCCGTCACTCGTGGCGGGACCGCCAGCCGCCGTCGTGGCGGCCGACGCCCTTGTCGCAGGCGGTGGCCGCGCTGCTGATCGCCGGCGGCGCGGCGGGCGCGGCGCAGGCGCAATCGCGGGCCTTCAGCCCCGGCTGGTTCGCCGACAAGGGCGCGGCGCAATCAGCCGTGCAGCGCTCGGGCCGCCTGCCGGACGGCAGCCTGGCCGGCGTCGGCAACGCCAGCCAGCAACAGGCGCAGTCGCGCCAGCAGCTGCAGCGCTCGCTCGACAACCTGAACCGCACGGCGGCGGCC
>NZ_JCBANG010000124.1:0-14050 GCF_059760905.1 Achromobacter sp. 1011811831 | reverse complement strand
CCGGCGGCAAGCTGCAGGCGGACGGCACGATCTCGGGCGAGCAGGATATCCGCCTGTCGTCCAATGCCGACACCGTGGTGAACGGCAAGACGGTCGCCAATGGCCTCTTGAACATCAAGGCCGGCACCGATCTGTCGGTCGGCAAGAACGGCCTGGCGCAAGGCAGCGGCAACCTGTTCCTCTTCGCCGGCCAGGACCTGCGCATCGCCGGCACGGCCGGCACCGCCGAGACGGCGGTCACGGGCGGCGGCACGCTGCGTGCAGAGGCTGGCCGCGACATCTTCGTGACGGGCACGGTCACGGCCAGCTCGCCGGCCAGCCTGTCGGCGCAGCGGCACATGAGCGTGGATGGCACCGTCACCGCGCTGGCCGGGGATCTGAGCACGCAAGCCGGCGGTGACCTGAAGGTCGCCGCGAGCGGGCGCTTGCAGTCCTCGGGCAAGCTGGACGCCAAGGCCGGCGGCGATATCGACTCGGACGGCACGCTGGCGGCCGGCGGCGCATTGGCGCTGGCGGCCACGGGCGATGCGAGGCTGGGCGGCACCATTGCCGCGCTGGGCACGAGTGCCCAGGGCACGCCGCCCCCGCCCGGCGGACGCAGCCTGTCCGCGCCGGCCAGCGGCGACCTGTCCGTGTCGGGCGGACGCGACCTGACCATCAAGCAAGGCGCCCAGGTGCAGGCAGCAGGAGCCTTGAACGCCAGCGCCGGCCGCGACCTGAGCGTCTCCGGCGCGCTGGCTTCGGTGCGCGACCTGACCCTGGCCGCCGCGCGCGACGCGCGTGTGGACGGCTCGGCCGCCAGCGACGCCAGGCTGACGCTGAACGGTCGGAGCATCACCGTCGCGGACAAGGGCCTGGTGCAGGCCGCCGACACCTTGACCGCCACCGCCGCCGGTTCGATGCAGATCGCCGGCCGCGCGCTGGCCGGCCGCGACCAGACGCTGAGCGCGGGAGATGGCCTGTCGATCGACGGCACCGCCGCCGCCTTGAAGGGCGACCTGACCCTGACCGCCACGCGCGGCGACCTGATCCTGGGCGCGGCCTCGCGCCAGCAGGCGGACGGCACGCTCACCGCCACCGCCGGCGGCGCGTTGCAGGCGCTGGGCTCGACCTCGGCCGGCAAGGATTTGAGCCTGCGCGCCGGCACCGACGCGCGGCTGGGCGGCGTGATCGCCACACAAACGGGCAAGCTCTCGGCCAACGCCGCGCGCGATCTCTTCATCACCACCGATGGCCGGCTGCAATCCGGCGCGGCGCTGGCCCTGGACGCGGGCGGCGCGCTGAACAACGCGGGCGTCGCTTTCGCCAGCGGACGGGCCGACCTCTACGCAGGAACAACGCTGGCCAACACCGGCTCGGTGCTGGCGGGCGGCGACCTGCAAGCCCGCACGCCGGGCCTGCTGAACAACGCCGGCCGCTTCGTGGCGGGCGTGGACGCCGACGGCAAGCTGAGCCAGCCGGGCAGCCTGACGCTGACGGCCGGCACGCTGCAACATGCCGGCACCAGCCTGGCCGGCAAGGACATGACGCTGTCCGCGACGGGCATGAACCTGGCGGGCGGCACGCTGTCCTCCGTGGGCCTGATGACCGTGGCCGCCACTCAGGACATCGACGCGTCCCGCGCCACGCTGCATGGCGGCGGCCTGGACCTGTCCGCCGCCAACTTGCGCAACCCGGGCGGCAAGATCACGTCCTCGGGCGATGCGACGATCAAGCTCGGCGGCGAACTGGACAACACCGGCGGCACCATCGCCGCGGCCGGCAAGGCCCGCATCGATGCCGCCAGCCTGGTCAACCGCGACGGCACCGTGGCCGGCGGCAACCTGACCGTCACCACCAGTGGCGCCATCGACAACCAGCGCGGCCTGCTGCAGGCCGACGACACGCTGACGCTGACGGCTTCGAGTCTGGACAACAGCAACACGCTGACCGCCAGCAACGCGCCCGCCAAGGGCGTGCTGGGCAAGGTGGTCAGTATCGTGGCCGGGCGCGTGAACAACCAGGGCGGCGCGATCAGCGCCGGCCAGGACCTCGGCATCAAGACCGGCGAGCTGGACAACACCGCCGGCGAAGCCGCCTCGCAAGGCGTTGCGCGCATCGAGGCCGACACGCTCAAGAACACACAGGGCAAGCTGCTGGCGGGCAAGAATCTGACCGTCATCGTCAAGGCGCTGCAGGGCCTGGGCGCGCTGCGCTCGGGCGAGGACCTGTCCTTTGAATACGCGGGCTCCCTGAACCAGGAAGGCGAAATCACCGCCGGCCGCGACCTGAACCTGAGCGTGGGCGGCACGCTGGACAACCGCGCGCGCATCACCGCGGGCCGCGACCTGGGCGTCAAGGCCGGCACGCTGGACAACCAGGCCACGGGCGAGCTGGTGGCCGGTCGCAACAACACGATCAACGTCAGCGGCACGCTCACCAACGCGGGCCTGATCGACGGCGTCAACACGCGCATCACGGCGGGCGCCGTGACGAACCTGGGCCGGATCTATGGCGATACCTTGGCCATCGGGACGGGGTCCTTGGTCAACAGCGCCGGCGCCAATGGCGGAGCCGTCATCGCATCGCGAGGCAGTCTGGATCTGGGCGCCACCACGCTGGTCAACGAGAAGCATGCGCTGATCTACTCGGCAGCGGACCTGCGCATCGGGGGCGCGCTGGATGCCAATGGCCGGGCGGTGGGGCAGGCTGTCTCGCTGCAGAACGCCGCGGCCACGATAGAGGCTGCGGGCAATGCCAATATTTCGGCGGCGGCGATCCTCAACCTGAACACGAACTACACCAGTGAGATCGTGCAGGTTTGGTCCGGGAACAAGATGTATGTCGCGCTCAACGACACAACCATGTTCGACATGGCCACGAACTGGATCGGGGATCAGACGACGAATCTGACCAGCCAGGATCCGGGCTGGACAGGCAACGACGCAGAACGCCGGTTCCTGCTGCCGTCGGACACCTATCCCGCCTCGCGCTACGGCCCGCCGTTCGACTACGCGCCGTTCAAGCGGGACGACACCACCAAGCACGCCCCGATTACGCCGATCGAGATTCCGCGCATGACGGTGTGCGAGTACGGGGAAAACGGCTACGGTTGCGGCCCGGAAAGACGGCCCGGCGACGGCGAACCGGTGTTTGGCTACGGCCCGACCTTCCATGACTACGGCATCGTTGCGCGAATCTGGGAAGTCTTTGGCGTGACCCCGCCGGCAGGTCCGCCGCCTGTGTGGGACCCCAAGGGAAATCGCGACGAGTATGAGCGCGCCTTCGCCGCGTACCGAGTGCCGTTCACGGAGCTGAACGCGCGGATCATGGCATTCAATGCCGATTTCCAAAGTCGTCTCGTCGGCAACTTCACCTACTACAAGGTCACGGAGAGTATTTCCGAGACGCGCACGCTGACGTCCGATCCCGGCAAGATCCTGTCGGGCGGGGCGATGAGCCTGACCGGCGCCGTGACCAACGACAAGAGCCAGATCGCCGCGGGCGGCACGCTGTCCGTGGCGGGACCCGAGATCAACAACATCGGCGCGGGCGGCACGCGCACGATTACGCGTGTGGGCCAGCAAACCTACACGGTGGAGACGAGAAGCCATCGCGGCGGAAAAATCCGGGAGTCGTCCACGACCGACTACAACCGGACGCTGGCCGGCCAGCCTATCGAAGTGCCGGTCGGCACGTCGGGCGGCGGGCAGCAGGTGACGCTAAGCGGCACGACGCCCGGAGGCAGTGCCGTGAAGGGAGTCGGGCCGGTCCTGGTCGCAAGCGTGGGCCTGCCCGGCGGCAATGCGGTCCGCACGGTTTCCAATCCCGCCAGCATTCCTGACAGCCAGCTCTTTGTAGTCAACAGCCGGCCGGACGCACCCTACATTGTCAACACGGACCCCCGCTTCACGGGCCAGCGGCCCTACGTTTCCAGCGACTATCTGTTCGACCTGCTGCGCCCGTCCGGCGCCATGCCAGGGGGGCCGACGAGCAATTCAGTGGGCGCTGGCGGCACGCTGGCAGGCTCGCGCCTTGGTGGCTGGGACGCACTGATTCCACCGGGCGCCAAGTTCCTGACGCCTTCGGGTCAACCCAAGCGCCTGGGCGATGGCTTCTATGAACAGAAGGCCGTGTCCGACCAGATCCTGGCCACCACGGGCCAGCGCTTCCTGGAGAAATACAGCGACCACGACTCGCAGTACAAAGCCCTGCTTGCCGCCGGCGCCAAGTTCGCACAGGACAACGGCATCAAGCTCGGCGTTGCGCTGACCGAGGCGCAGCAGCGTCAGCTGAAGACGGACCTGGTCTGGCTGGTCGAGCAGACCGTGACCTTGCCCGACGGCACCACCGAAACCGTGCTCGTGCCGCAGGTATATCTGCTGGTGCGCGAAGGCGACCTGAAGGGCGATGGCACCTTGCTGGCCGGGCGCGACGTCAAGATCGCCACCGAAGGCAACGTCACAAATAGCGGCACTATTGGTTCGCGCGAAGCCACCGTCATTACGGCGGGCAACATCGTTAACCAGGCCGGCGGCACCATCCAGGGCGGCAGCGTCAACCTGGCTGCGCGTGACGACCTGACCAATCTGGTGTCGCTGATCAAGGGCGACAAGGTGGCGCTGAGCGCCGGGCGCGATATCACGCTCACGTCTACGTCGGACTCCGAGCGTTTCAGCAAGACCTGGGGCTCGTTCATTACGGGCACGGCGCGGGTGGAGGCCGACAGCCTCAACATGCAGGCCGGCCGCGACCTGACGATGACCGCCGCGCAGGTGTCGGTCAAGAACGACGCGCGCCTGCAGGCCGGCCGCGATATCGCGCTGACGTCGCTTGTCGAAAGCCACGGCCAGACCAATGTGCGGGATTCGAAGAACCGACATGACCTTGTTACCAGCAAGGAAATCGGCACCACGATCAACGCTGGCGGCAACCTGACGCTGGTCGCGGGCCAGGATATCAACGCGCGCGCGGCGGACGTCACCGCTGGCAAGCAGCTGGCGGTAGGCGCCGGCCGAGATATCAACATCACCGCCGGCGTCGCCACCGGCTATACGCGCGAGGAAATCTTCTACACGGTGCGCGGCTTCTTGTCCAAGAAGAGCACCCACACCATCCAATCCCGCGATTGGGCGCAGGCGCAGGGATCGACGTTCACCGGCGATACCACTGTGTTGATGGCGGGGCGCGACCTGAACGTGTCCGGTTCCAATGTCGCGGCGCAGAAGGACCTGGTGCTGTCCGGCGGAAATGACGTCAACATCGTGTCTGGCGAGAACACGTTGGACCGCTATGACTACACGCGTGTCAAGAAGTCTGGCTTCGGCGCGCTCGGTGGCTTCAGCTTCGGATCGCGTACTCAGACGGATTCGCTGGAAGGCAAGAAGGTTTTCCACACTGCCAGCACGGTCGGCAGCGTGGAAGGCGATACGCTGATCAAGGCGGGCAACGCGCTGAACGTCATGGGCAGCAATGTGCTGGCACGCCAGGGCGACGTGACCCTGATCGGCCAGCAGGTGAACATCGGCGCCACGTCGGACACGTCGCGCGAGCGCGAGTATCACGAGGTCAAGCAGAGCGGCTTCTCCGTCACGGCCAGCAACCCCGTGGTCAGCGCCGTGCAGACCGGCGAGCGCATGGCGAATGCCGCCAGCAAGGTGGACAACCCGGTCATGCAGGGCCTGGCTGGCGCCACCACCGGGCTGGCCGCCATGAACGCCTATGACGCCGTCACGAAGGCCGGCAGCATCGACAAAGCGAATGCCATAGACAAGGCGGGCGGCGTCAGCGTGCTGGTCAGTTTCGGCACCAGCAAGAGCAGCAGCACGACCGAGCGCAGCTCGACCAGCGCCTTCGGCTCGTCCGTCGCGGCGGGCAAGGATTTGACTATCGTCGCCCAAGGCGCGGGCCGTGATTCGGACATTACCGTCACCGGATCCAGCCTGTCAGCTGGCCGCAACGCCGTGCTCAAGGCGGATGGCGACATCCTGCTGCAAGCCGCGCGCAATGCGTTCGAGCAGAAAACCGACAGCAAGAGCAGCAGCGCCAGCATCGGCCTGGGCTTCTCGCTGGGCGCCCAAAGCGGCGTCACGCTGGAGCTGGGCGTATCGGCCAGCCGAGGCAAGGCCGACGGCAAGGACGAAAGCTGGACCAACAGCCATGTCGTCGCTGGCAACACGCTGGCGTTCCAATCCGGCGGCGATACGACGCTGAAGGGCGCATCGGGCAAGGCCGACCAGATCATCGCGTCGGTGGGCGGCAACTTGCTGCTGGAGAGCTTGCAGGACACCAGCAAGTACAACTCCAAGAATCAAAGCGCGGGCATCGGCGCGTCGATCTGCCTGTCAGGCACGTGCACCAGCAGCATCAGCGGAAACGCTGGCGCGGGCAAGATGCAAAGCGACTTCCGGTCTGTCACGGAGCAGACCGGCCTGTGGGCCGGCGACGGCGGCTTCCTGATCGATGTGAAGAACAACACCACGTTGATCGGCAGCGTCATCGCCAGCAGCGACAAGGCGGTGGCCGACGGGTTGAACAAGCTGAGCACCGGCACGCTGGTGACGGAGGACGTCAAGAACAAGGCCAGCTATAGCGGCTACCAGGTCTCGGTGGGCGGCAGCATGGGCATCGGCGGCGGCCAGGGCACCGGCGCAGGCACCACCAAGGACAACAAGGTGGCAGGCGGCGCGACGAAGGAGGCGGGTACCTCGCTGCCGTCGTCGGGCAACGTATCGATGAACATGCCCACCGTAGCAGGAGCCAGCGGCAGCAGCAGCTCGACCACGAGCAGCGCCATCAGCGGCGGCACGATCGTGATCCGCGACGAGGCGGGCCAGCAGGCGCTGACCGGCAAGACGGCGGCGGAGACGATTGCGTCGTTGAACCGGGATACGTCGGACACGTTGAACGCGCTTAAACCGATCTTTGATAAGGAGAAGATCGAGGCGGGGTTTGAGATTGTTTCGGAGGCAAGCCGGCAGACGGGGCAGTTTTTGGCGAATCGGGCTGCGGAAGCCGATGCGCTGAAGAAGGCGATGGCGACCGAGAACGATCCGACTCGGTACAAGGCCCTGGAAAGACAGCTGGAGGATGCCCGGCAATGGTTGCCAGGCGGCTCATATCGGATGATCGCCAACGCAGTGCTGGCAGCCACCAGCGGCAACGTTACTGGTGGTGCGGGCGAGATGGCCCGAGGGGCGGTAGTTAGCTACCTGCAACAGGAAGGCGCGGCCAAGGTTGGTGATTGGGTGGGTAAGGGAATCATCAAAGCCGGGTCTCCCGAGCACGTTGCTTTGCAAGCCGTGGTCGGATGCGCAGGAGCGGCCGCTAGCAGCCAAAGTTGCGGTGCTGGAGCGACAGGTGCCGCTGCTGCGGTTGTCATTTCCAGCTTGCTCGATTCGACCAAGGGGCGAACCAACGAGGAGATAGAGGCGCGCCGCAATCTGGTCGCATCGCTAGTTGCTGGTGCTGGCACCGTCCTTGGTGCAGACGGGCTAGCCACGATGACGAATGCTGCCTTGGCTGAGTTGGACAACAACACGTTGAATCCGAAACGGCACTTGGACATCATCGAGGCGCTGGCCAAGATTGACCAGTTGGGACCGGAGCAGGAAGACGCATTGCTCCGTCGCTTGAAGCAAGCGCATGCCGAAGGCACGCAAGAAGCGATGGACCAAATGAAGAGCGTTATGGGGCCTGTCGGGATTCAACAGACGCGCGATGCATTGCAAGCGCTTCTGACAGAGCAATCCGCTTGCTCACAGGTTCCAGTCTGCGCCATGCACATCAAGAACTCCATCAAGGAGTTGGATACCCTGCTGAAAGCTTACAAGACGCAGAGCGAGTTGACGCCGAAGGTAGATGGGGCGTTGATGATGTTCGATCTTGCGACTGGAATAGGGGCAATTCGCGGTCCGGTGCTGGACGCGATCCGGATGGCCGCTGTTCGCGCTGGTGGTGGATCGTTGGAGATGGCGGTCGCCAAGTCTGCGATTGGCGATGGCGTGCCGTGGGCGGTGCGGAATGGGGAGGTGCTCGCAACTGATGGGAGCGTACTGGCTCGGCAGAATCAAGTAACAGGAAGGTATGAGCCGATAGAGCATCTTCCGCTGCCAAATTCCCCCAAGGCTGTCGATAATCACTCAGTTAACAGTGGGTGGGTCGATAAAGATGGGGCGTTGTTGCCTGCTCCTCTCAAACCTGCTGAAAATCAGTATATCAACGGTAGGTGGGTTGACGGAGAGGGTCTGCCTTTGCCTGTTCCTCCGAGTGTGGGGGCCGCTGGTAGAGTACCTAAAGTGCTGCAAAGCGGTGGAAATACCTTGAATAAAGCTACGGCCAACGGTTTAAATGATTATTTTCAGGTGAACTTACATCAACGGGAATGGGGGCGAGCGTTGGAGGGGCTAAAGAAAGATTATAATTTGAGAAATGACTTCCATGGAAGAATTCTAGATAATGGAAACTACTTGGATAAGTCGGGGAATGTCATTGCAAATATTTTTGAGTATATTTAAATGAAGAATGTTGAATCGAGGGTTACTCCTTTCTCTCCGGATTATTCGACTTGTTCGGAATGTTATGCCGATCTAGCGATCTATCCTGGTGATTTTCCTGTGGAAGAGATATCGAATTTCTTAAATGTAAGTGCAACAAAGATCAATATCGTTGGGGCGCGTAGTGTCAATTCTGTAGGAAGGGAGCGGGTTGTAAAAAAACCTGCTTGGTTTTTGTCTTCAAAATTTGATGTTGTTTCAAAAGACCTTCGGGATCATATAGACTGGATTGTTGGGAAATTAAAAAATTCTCCAGATAAATTGGCATCCTTGCAGGGCATGGATGCCATGAAAATGACCTTGGTATGTGTATGGAGGTCACGATACGGCCACAGTGGTCCCGTGCTTTGGCCGGAGCAAATGAAGGCTCTGGCTGATTTAAATTTGGAATGTTCTTTTGATATATATTTTGATGATCTTGATGATGAAGAAGCTGCGGCTTATTAGTAGGCCAGTTTGAAAATATGCGAACTATCGACTGGGGGTTCTAATTTCGCATGAGCAGAGGGCTCGCAGGTAATGGGTCTGAGAGCGCTGGTTTACTATGAATTAGTCCTTGAGAGATTTAGTTAATAAATTCCTTTTTTTATATTTTATTTGGAGGCACGGGCTGCCTTCTTGTATTCGTCTAGAACCGACGTAGACTAGATTTAGCGAAAATCTGTACTGAGATGGTATTCACCTGAAACCGGCCCCAAGCAGGTGTTTTCTCAAGCAGCTTGGGCGAGTACTTCCTCCGGATCGGGCTGCTGAGTCTTGCAGGCATCAAACATCTGCGCGGGAGTTCTGCCTTCCATCCTCCGACCTTGGTGCGGCCGCTCATGGTTGTAGTGGTACAGATAGGCATCGAAGTCTCCCTGCATCTGCTCAATCGATTCATACCAGGTCGTGCGGCCCGCAATGCGGAAGTGTTCGTCCAGCAAGGTGCGGTGCAGCCGTTCGATGACGCCGTTGCTTTGCGGTCGCCTGATGCGGGTCGTGCGATGCTTGATGCCTTCCAGTTGCAGGAACAATTTGAACGGATGCTGATCGGGCCTGCCGCATATTCCCTGCCATTGTCCGAGAGCAGAGTTTCGATGCGTCACCCCTGTGGCTCGAAGTGCGGCAAGACATCGTTATTCAGCACGTGCACTGCCGTCAGAGGTAGCCACTGTTATACAACCGACCACAGGAAAACCGGCTATAGCAGTCGCTGAGGCGATTAATCAGCGTATGCAGGTCCCCCCAGAGGTCGCACTCGCTTTCACAACGATTGGACTGAGCGCCAGCGCTATTGAACAAATTTTCCGACCTAATGTGCCGAAATCGGTAACGGATACGGGTGTTGATATAGCGACTATCTATATTTCTGAGCGATATCCTCTATTGTAACCAGGGTTTACTGAGCTCGCTGAACTCATAAAGAGTAGCGGTAATCTTGGTAATCTTATTCGTAAATAAGAGGAATTTAAGAGTATGTTGATAGAAAAGGGCAACTTCAAACGTTGGGTGCGCTTTCTGCTTTCATTATTGGGAGTGGCACTTCTTTTTGGCGGCCTTAGGTATGACTCTTATTTAGTTATTCTATTGGGATTTTTGATTGGCTCGATTGGTATGTATGCGTCGCAAGCTGCGATACTAGGAATCAAGCCTTTTTCTGAAAAATCTAAGGATATATCAAAGAAAAAGGAAGGGAGTTCTGAGTAAAACATATTTCTAATTTCATTTTTTGCTCCTACAAGTCAGGCCGTAAGCTCCCCCTTCAGGTAGACATCAGCCGGTAGAATTTCTGAGCCTCCCTGAGTCGGAGACTCCCTTGAAGAAAAGTAGATTTACAGAGAGCCAGATCGTTGCGGTGTTGAAGGAAGGCGAAGCCGGCATGCCGGTCGCCGAACTGTGCCGCAAGCACGGCATCAGCAACGCCACGTACTACCTGTGGAAGAGCAAGTACTCGGGCGTTCAGGTGTCCGAGTTGCAGCGGCTACGCGAGCTGGAGGCTGAGAACGCCAAACTTAAACGCATGTTTGCTGACCTGGCGCTGGAGAATGCGGCGATCAAGGACGTCCTAAACCGAAAATCCTGACGCCGTCGGCCAGGCGCGAGGTGGTCGAACAGCTAGTGCAAGCCAAGCTTTCAGTCACGCGCGCTTGTCAGATTGCCGGCCTTTCGCGGGCGGCGTACTACAAGAGGCCAACGCCGGCATCTGAACGAGATGCCCAGGTCATTGATGCCCTCAATGCCATTGTCACTCGGCATGGGCGCTGGGGATTCTGGAAGTGCTTTACCCGGCTGCGGCTCGACGGCCGCTGCTGGAATAAAAAGCGCGTTCATCGGGTGTACTGTGACATGGGCTTGAACTTGCCTCGCCGCTGCAAGAAGCGCCTACCAGATCGGCCTCGACAGCCGCTGGATCTGGCGACGGAGCCCAATCGCTGTTGGGCGTTGGACTTCATGCATGACGCGCTCTACTGCGGCCGACGGTTCCGGACGCTGAACGTAATCGACGAAGCGAATCGGGAATGCTTGGCCATCGAGGCAGGCATGTCCATCCCTTCGGCACGTCTGATTCGCGTCTTGAGCCGCTTAATCGATTGCTATGGGCCTCCCGACGCAATACGCCTGGATAACGGCCCGGAAATGATCTCCGAGGCCTTTACCGAATGGGCTGCTGCCAAAGGCATTTCGATCCGCTATATCCAACCTGGCAAGCCGAATCAAAACGCTTTTATCGAGCGGTTCAATCGCACTTATCGCACCGAAGTGCTCGATGCGCATCTGTTCGCCAACCTTGAACAGGTCCAAGCAATTACGGATCGATGGCTGGTCGATTACAACGAATACCGCCCGCACGAGTCGCTGGGTGGCCTCCCTCCGGTGCACTTCATGCCTCGGTTAACCCTCGCTCCGATCGTCTATCAGTCAGTGTCTACTTGACAGGGGTGCTTACGGATTGGGATCGTCAAGAGGTGGAATTAAGAGCAGTTGCCGGTGGGGGAGGAGAGTATACGCATCATGCCAATAGCCTAATTACGCTCAAAAAAAATCGATGTTGATTGTTACGAAATTATTGATTTGAGGATGTTTTATCGGTGCTTTGGGTGGTGCGCTATCGTAATTGACGGTGCATACGCCGCTCCTGGAAATTTTGGGGATGAGGAGTAAAGTTAGGACTTTTCGGCGGTCAATGTGAGACCTATTGGCTGTCATTTGAGTGACTTACATCTGAATGGGGAAAACCGTTGTTAAATTTTCATCGTGTGGGGAGCTTGGATAGTTGCGAATTGAATCGTTATCGATTCGGTACGTGGTACGTGTCTCTCTGGTCATCATTTGACGGTTTAAGAGAGTTCGGTGCGAGGAAGGATTTAGGTATTCAAGTTCTTGAGCGTGTGTGCAGCCACGCGCGAACAAGTTTATGAGTGGTGTTTCAGTCGAAAAAATAAGACCAAACGCCATATACAGCGCCTACGTCGCCACCCTAAGCTCATTCTGCTCATGAATTCTCATGAGTCTGGTTTGGCGACCGGAATAGCACAAATTGGATTCTGCCTTTAAGGCAGTCCGCATCTACGAGCTCGTACGATGTTTATGGGCGGGCGATTGCGGGAAGGGGT
This sequence comes from Achromobacter sp. 1011811831, assembly GCF_059760905.1. Taxonomy (NCBI): domain Bacteria; kingdom Pseudomonadati; phylum Pseudomonadota; class Betaproteobacteria; order Burkholderiales; family Alcaligenaceae; genus Achromobacter; species Achromobacter sp. 1011811831. Next base: position 1,923 of record NZ_JCBANG010000124.1, on the reverse strand, counting down.
TCGCCCCTGCCGGTTCCCTGTGCGCCGGTTCGCCAATCCTGCTTTCTGCCTGCCCGCCTCATTTGGCGATGAGTGGTAGGCCATCCAGCACAAGGAGGCCGCAATGGCTGATCACTTGAACGAGCACCCTCTTTCCGAACGCCGTTGGCGCGTTCCGGGCATGGAAGAGTTCGGCACAGTCGCAATGGCGCGTGTTCATGATGTGGAACGAACTCGCCACGCGATAGAAACCATCGTGCGAGTTGTAGGCAACGACGCGAGTGAATCAGCTGCAGGCGGCTCGCGGTCGTTGGACCGATGGACGGTCATCAGCCTACTCGGCGGTGTTGAAAGCCTGTGTGACTACTTGGGCTATGTGACCGAGGCAATGCTCGAACAGGCAGATCACGCGTCGGTTTCGGAGCGCAAACGCGTCTGGCGGCGTAAGCTGCTAGCGAATGGCCTTGTCGACGGATTTCGAGCCACGTAGACGTCATTGGTGCAAGGGCAGCGGCTATATGGCCGCTGTCGTCCGATTAAAAGTGGTCGTCTCTGGGTTGCGACGCTGCTGACTGAACGCGTATTGACCGAAGTTTCCTATGGAGCTATAGGCCGTTTCAGTATGGGAACTTGCTAGCAGGCGGGCGAATACATGGCCTGCGGGGCAGGCACAGCCGATGATCCGGTGTGCGGCCTAGATGCCGGGCTGGCACCTATACCGCCTTCGATACCGTGCAGAAGAAGGGCCGCACATAAGTGTGTGAGAAATTATGCAGTTGTCAATGGTACGACCTACCACGCGGAGGGTGCGTGCAGTACAGGCATCTCACAATGCGGCACAAACTTTGGATCTTGATATTCCAGGGCATCCCAAAATACTTAAAGCTCATAAAAAAATGACTCAACGGCGGATAGATAAGTATTTTGGAATTTCAATGAGTGAATGGATAGAACGGCTTCCAAATGAGTTGGAGGTCGATGCTGTAGGTTTATGGCAAATAATTCCCGTAGGTGAGGACAGTTTTGGATTGTCAGGAACAGACTTGGAGTATTTTACGTATCAGTGCATCATGGCTCTTCTTCGAAGAGGGGCCGTGCCGGTGAAAGCCGGCAAAGATTATGCTGGCTGGGTTGCAGAAACGACATATCAAGGGTCTCAAGAAGCGGTTGCAAATCAAATCGTCAGCGACTGGAGAGATCACAAACTCGTGCCTGATCATGACGGGATCTGGTTCTGGTTGCCCTCGCAGCTCGTTCTCAGGGAAAGTTAAGAGATTTTTGCGCTGCCAGGTGGGTGGATTTTTCTAAAGTGATCGGTTCCGAAAAATGCCAAGTAATTTACAAAGGGATGGTTATGGGGAGTGCAAGTTGCAGGGTTTTTATTCCAGAATCATTTCGAGATGCCTTCGCTGTTGTGAAAGATTCCCTTTTTGGATTAGGGGCTGTTTTAGAAAATCCTCTTACCAAGAAAATAACCTGCTGGACAGAAGGGGGTAATCAAATAGAGCTGAAAATAGATGAAAAGGGTGACATTGGTTTTGTGGAGGGCGTAAATAATTCCCAGTTTTGGATAAGCGCAGGGGAAGATGTTTTTGTTAAATGGGTGAAGTTTGAGGAGGGCGTGGAGTTCTGTTTCTTTTTAAAAGGTGTTGATAAGATGTTTGCCAAGAAGATTGTCTCCATGCTTGTTGATATTGTTGTCGATAGATATCAATCTTCTTACGAAGAAAAGACGGCTTTTGCTATAGATTTTGATTGAAAATTTGGCTGATTTTGAGATGAGAATTCGGGGTGAGTTCTTAATTGAATTTCTTGAAGGGCCTGTCATTAATTTCGTGTTCAAGGCATAACATACGTCCAAGGAGTATGTATGCCTCGCACCCCGAAGTCCAAGCTGGCGGATCTGCCGGCTATTCCCCCTGAGCTGTTGGAGTCGTTCGGCAA
>NZ_JCBANG010000123.1:0-14134 GCF_059760905.1 Achromobacter sp. 1011811831 | reverse complement strand
GCCGGCTCCCATGCATGGGAGCCGGCGGCCTTCAACGGTAGTAGACGCAGATGCGCCGCCCTTCGATCTCGTGCACCGCGATCGGCAACGCGTACAGCCCGCTCAGCACCTCGGTGCGCACCAGTTCCTCGGGCGTTCCCTGGCAGGCGACGCGGCCCTGCTTCAAGGCCACGATGCGGTCGGCGTAGCAGGACGCGAAGTTGATGTCGTGCAGCACCAGCACCACGGTCTTGCCCAGCTCGTCCGCCGCCCGGCGCAGCGTGCCCATCATGGCGACGGCGTGCTTCATGTCCAGGCTGTTCAGCGGCTCGTCCAGCAGCACGTAGCGCGTGTCCTGGCACAGCACCATCGCCACGAAGGCGCGCTGGCGCTGGCCGCCGGACATCTCGTCCAGGTAGCGGTCGGCCAGGGGCTCCAGCTCCAGGTAGTTGATGGCGCGGTCGACGTGTTCCTTGTCCTCCAGCGTGAGCCGGCCGCCGCTGTGCGGATAACGACCAAAGGCAACCAGGTCCCTGACCATCAAGCGTAGCGGCAGGTGATTGTCCTGCCGCAGGATGGCCAGGCGGCGCGCCAGCTCGCGGCTGTCGGCGCGGGCCACGTCCAGGCCTTCCACCAGGACACGGCCCTCGGACAGCGGCAGCAGGCGGCTGATCATGGACAGCAGCGTGGACTTGCCGGCGCCGTTCGGGCCGATGATGGCGGTCACGCCGCCGGCCGGCAGCGCCAGCGTCACGCCGTCGACCACCACGCTGTCGCCGTAGCGCTTGCTGACGTTCTGGATATCGATCACCGGCGCCCCCTGCGCAATATCAGGGCCAGGAACACGATCCCGCCCAGGAATTCAATCACCACGCTCACTGTGGTGTTCAAGCGCAACACGCGCTCCAGCAGCGTCTGCCCGCCCACCAGGAACACCACCGCCAGCAGCATCGCGGCCAGCAGGGTATGCCGATGCCGGTCCGATCCCATCAGCTGATAGGCCAGGTTGCTGACCAGCAGGCCGAAGAACGTGACCGGTCCCACCAGCGCGGTCGACACGGACACCAGCGCGGCGATGGCCGCCAGCGTCGTCAGCAGCGTGCGACGGTAATCCACGCCCAGGTTCACGGCGATGTCGCGGCCCAGCGCCAGCACGTCGTAGCGGCTGCGCATGCGCCACAGCAGCAGCGACACCGCGCCCATGACGGCCAGCGCCACCGGCAGCAATTCCAGGCGCACCGAATTGAAGTTGGCGAACATGCGGTCTTGCAGCACCAGGAACTCGTTCGGATCGATCAGCCGGATCACGAAGCTGGACAGGCTGCGGAACAGCAGTCCGAAGATGATGCCCACCAGCATCATCAGGTGCAGGCTGCGCACGGCGTCCGCGAACAGCCAGCGGAACAGCAGGCAGGCGAAGGCCGTCATGACGCCGACTTCCAGCAGGAACGCCGCCACCGGATGGTCCGTGGCCACGGCCGCTTGTCCGAAGACATACACCACCAGCGCCTGGATCAGCAGGTAGAGCGCGTCGAAGCCCATGATGGCGGGCGTCAGGATGCGGTTGTGCGTGATGGTCTGGAACAGCACCGAGGACACCGCCACCGCATAGGCCACGGCCAGCATGGCCAGCAGCTTGCCGCCACGGAACGGCAGGATGAAGGACCAGCCGCCCTGCGCGCCCAGCGTCATGAAGGCCGCGATGCAGGCGACGGCGGCGGCCGCCAGCAGCCACAGGCGCCGCGCCTGGGGCGAGGCGCGCCGCGCGGCGGCCGGTGGCGGGCGCGGCGCGGCGATGGCGGCGCGGGCCTCAGGCATGACGGTTCCTCCGTCCATGCAGCAGCCACAGGAACAGCGCGCTGCCGACCACGCCGACCACCGTGCCCAGGGGAATCTCATACGGATGGATCAGCAGACGCCCGACGATGTCGCAGGCCAGCACGAACACGCCGCCCAGGATCGCCACCCAGGGAATGGCGCGGCGCATGTTGTCGCCCAGCAGCAGGCTGACGGCGTTGGGCACGATCAGGCCCAGGAACGGGATGCTGCCGGCCGTCACCACCACGACGGCGGAAATCGCCGACACGATGAGCAGGCCCGCCAGCATCAGGCGCGCATGTTTCAGGCCCAGGTTGGCGGCGAACTCGCGGCCCATGCCGGCCACGGTGTATCGGTCCGCCGCCAGGTAGGCGGCGAGGGTCAGGCCCAGGCCGATCCACAGCAGTTCGTAGCGGCCGCGCAGCACGCCCGAGAAATCGCCCGTGGTCCAGGCGTGCAGCGATTGCAGCAGGTCATAACGGACCGCGACGAAGGTGGTGGCCGCGTGGATCACGCCGCCCAGGATCAGCCCGATCAGCGGCACGATGAAGGGCGTGCGCAGCGGCACGCGCCGCAGCAGCGCCAGGAACAGCAGCGTGCCGGCCAGGGCGAAGGCGGCGGCCGTGAGCATCTTGCCGATGACGGGCGTATCGGGCGCCACCAGCGTCACCACCAGGATGCCCAGCGTGGCCGATTCCACGGTGCCGGCCGTGCTCGGTTCCACATAGCGGTTGCGCACCAGCATCTGCATGATGAGCCCGGCCACCGCCAGCGACATGCCGGCCAGCAGCAGCGCCAGCGTGCGCGGCACCCGGCTGACCAGCAACAGGCGCCAGGCGCGCTCGGCCTCGGGGCCGCCGCGCAGCGCGTCGAACGACAGCTGCCCGGCGCCCAGGCTGACGCTGGCCGCGCACAGGACCAGCAGCAGGCCCAGCAAGGCCTCCAGCCCGGCCCAGCCGCCGGCGGGTTTCACCTGCATCCGCAAAGCGCCCTGCTCCCGGCCATGCCGCTACTTCGCCCCGGCCAGCGCGCGGGCGACCTCGTCCACGCTCTGCTGCATGGCATACAGGCCGGCGCTGCCCAGCAGGTACCAGTTGTAGTTGTTCAGGTAGACCACGCGGCCGTTCTTCCAGGCCTTGGTCGGGCGGATCAGCTCGTTGTCCAGCATGCTGCGGGCCGAGCTGCCTTCGCGGCCGATGGCGGCGTCGCGGTCGATCACGAACAGCCAGTCGGGATCGGTCTGGGCGATGAACTCATACGAGATCGCCTGGCCGTGGTTGGACACGCTCAGCCCGGCCGTGGCCGGTTTCACGCCAAAGGCATCGTGGATCACGCCGAAGCGCGAGCCCGGGCCATAGGCGCTCATCTTGCCGCCCGTCGTCAGCACGATCAGGCCGGTGCCTGCGGCGCCGGCCTTGCCGTGCAGCGCGGCGATCGAGGCGCGCAGGGCGTCGATCTTTTCCTTGGCCTGCGCCTGCTTGCCGTAGATCGCGGCCAGCAGCTCGGCGTTGCGGATCACGCTGCCCACCAGGTCCTTGGCGTCGACCGTCAGGTCCACGGTGGGCGCCAGCTTGGACAGCTCGTCGTACTTGGGCGCGGAACGGCCGGCCACGAAGATCACTTGCGGCGCGGCGGCGTGGATCACTTCATAGTTCGGCTCGAACATGCTGCCGACCTTCAGGTAGCGCTTGTCCGCGTACTGTTCCAGCTGCGGCGGCAGCTTGGCGGCGGCGGGCACGCCGGTGACGTCCACGCCCAGCGTGTGCAGCGTGTCCAGCACGGCCAGGTCCAGCACGACTGTCTTGGTCGGATTGGCCGGCACGGCGGTCTCGCCGCGCGCGTGCTTGACGGGGATGGACGCGGCGCCGGCGGCGGCGGCCATGCCCAGGGCCAGGGTCAGTCCGGCGGCGGCGCGCGCCAGCAGGCGGCGGGTAGATAGTTGGTTGGTATGCATCGATGGCTCCTGGTTCAGAACTTCACGCCCACGCCCAGCCAGTAACGGCGGCCGTCCTCGACATAGCCGTAGTCGTCATAGCCGACCTGCTTGTCGAACAGGTTGTAGATGCCGGCGTAGACCGACACGCGCTTGTTGACCGCGTAGGAACCGCCCAGGTCCACGAAGGTGTAGGACGGCGCCACCACCGACGACGAGGACGGGCCGGTGATCGGCTGGCTTTCCTTGCCGCGGAAGTTGATGCGGGTCCAGGCCTGCAGCGCGTCCGACGCCTGCCAGTTCACGGTTGTGGTGAACAGGTGCCTGGGCAGCTGGTTCAGCGGCTGGCCCTGGTACTGGCCGGTCTTCTGCTCGGACTTGGTGAAGGTGTAGCTGCTGGTCATGGACCAATCGTCCGCCAGCGGCAGCTTCATGCTTGCTTCCACGCCACGGGAATAGGCCTTGTCCACGTTCATGTAGGTCGTGGGATTGGCCCCGAACTGGTTCGGCCCGTCGGTGCATTGCGACGCCGAGCAAGCCACGCGCGTGATCTTGTCCTTGAAGTCGTTATTGAAGATGGTCAGGCCGGCGTTGAAGCCCGCGCCGTCGTCGTACAGGATGCCCAGTTCCTCGGTCACCGATTTCTCGGGCGTCAGGTTGGGGTTGCCGTACATGTTGCCGCCTCGGCTGACCTGACCCCAGCCCGCCACGGTCTGGCGCAGGTCGGGCGAACGGAAGCCGGTGGACACGCCGCCCTTCAGGGTCCAGCGCTCGGCCATGTGCCACACGCCGTACAGCCGGGGGCTGAAGTGGGTGCCGAAGTTCTCGTCCTTGTCCATGCGCAGCCCGCCGGTGACGGCGAAGCTCTCGGTCAGGCGCCACTCGTCCTCGGCGAACAGCGCCCACTGGTAGCGCTCGACCTTGTTGGGGCCATTGGCCAGCTGGTTGCCGGTCTGGTCCTTCAGGCGCTGGTTCAGGTAGCTGCCTCCCAGCGTCAGCGTGTGCGAACCCAGCGGCAGGGTCCAGCTGGTCTGCAGGTCCAGGTTCTTGATCTTCATCTGCCGCGAGCGGTTGTCGAACTCTTCCTGCTGCACGTAGCTGTCCGACACGCCCCAGCCCCAGCGGCCGGTGTGCGACAGCGCCCACTTGTTGCTGCGGTAGTCGGTCTCGGACGAGGCCGGGCAGCCCGTGCGCGGGCAGCGCTCGCCCGGCGCCAGCGGCGCGACGGTCTTGCCCAGTGTGTTCTGGATCTTCTGGCGGGCCGTGGTGGCCTCCAGCACGATGTCGTGGTCGCGGTTGGGCGTGAGCGCCAGCTTGGCCGTCACGCTGTTGGTGTTGCGCTTGCGGAAGCCGTCGTGGATGTTGTCTTCGTCGCGCTGCGTGGCGCGGCCGTATATCTGCAGGCCCAGCAGGTCGTTCTTGATCGGCCCGGCCAGGTAGAAATTGCCCTGGTAGATGTCGCCCGACTTGCTGCTTTCCTGGATGGTCGAGTCCATGCGGATCTCGCCGCCCCATTCACTGGGCACCTTGCGCGTGATGATGTTGATCACGCCGCCCATCGCGTCCGAGCCGTACAGCGAGGACATCGGGCCGCGCACCACCTCGATGCGCTCGATGGCCGACAGCGGCGGCGTCCAGCCGCCCTCCACGCCCGAGGAATCGGAGTTGGTGCGGGTCTCGCGGGAGTTCTGGCGCTTGCCGTCGATCAGGATCAGCGTGTACTTGGCGCCCATGCCGCGCAGGCTGATGTCCTGGCGGTCGGCGCCGCCGGTGACCACCACGCCGGGCACTTCCACCAGCGCGTCGGTCACGTCGCGGTAGAACTTCTTTTCCAGGTCCTGCCGCGTGATCACGCTGATCGAGGCCGGCGCGTCCTGGATCTGCTGCTCGAAGCCGCTGGCGGTGACCACCACCGTATCCATCACCTTGGCGCGGTCCTGGCCATCGGCCCAGGCCGAGGCCGAGGCCGAAACGCCCGCTCCGGCCGCGCACAGCGCGACCGCCAGGCGGGTACGCAAATGCGTGGACGTGCCAATGACGCGGCGCGACGCCGCGAGTTGCTTGCTGCTCATGTTCCTGATGCTCCCGTCCCAGGTGGGCCGCCACGCCCCCGCGTGCCGGCTGCCCCTGCTTCTTACGATTCATAATGAAAACTATTCTCATATTAAAATGGGAGGGATCCGATGGCGGCAACCCGCTTTCTGCAACTTTTATGTTCTTTGCACTTCTTGACGCTGCGGCATGTGGCCATGGGCCACACTGCCGGGTGCGAGAAGCACAACGCTCATGGCTACTTTCCTTACCCCGACGGCGCGCCGCATCCTGCTGATCGACGACGACGCCGAACTCGCGCAGATGCTGCGCGAATATCTCGAACCGGCCCATTTCCAGCTCGAGCTCGCCCATACTTGCGAACAAGGCCTGCTACTGGCCAGCCAGCAGGATTTCGACCTGCTGCTGCTGGACCTGATGCTGCCCGACGGCAACGGACTGGACCTGCTCAAGCAATACCGGCAGCGCTCGCGCCGGCCCGTCATCATGTTCACCGCGCACGGCGGCGAGACGGACCGCGTGCTGGGCCTGGAATTCGGCGCCGACGACTACCTGACCAAGCCCTTCAGCCCGCGCGAGCTGAAGGCGCGCATCACCGCCGTGCTGCGCCGCTTCGATGAAGTCCCCGAAGCCGCCCCGCCCGGCCTGTCGGTCGGCGCGCTGCGCCTGGACCCGGCTTCCGGCCGCGCCCGACTGGGCGCCGACGAGGTGCTGCTGACCGGCGCCGAGCAGCGCATCCTGGAAATCCTGATGCGCACGGCCGGCCAGGTGGTCGCGCGCGACCAGATCGGCATGTACGCGCTGGGCCGCGTGCCCGACCGCTACGATCGCAGCATCGACACCCACATCAGCAGCCTGCGCCGCAAGCTGCGCCTGGACAGCGATGGCGCGCCCGCCATCCGCAACCTGCGCGGGCTGGGCTACGTGCTCGCGGCTGCCTGACGATGCCATTGCTGCCCGTGCGCTCGCTGTTCTGGCGGGCCTTCCTGACCTTCTGGAGCGCGATGGCGCTGATCCTGGTCTGCGGCATGCTGTTCACGGCGGCGGTGGCCTGGTATCGCGTGGATTCCCTGGATGGCCTGAATCCGGCCAGCCTGGCCTATGACGCGGCGCAGATCGCGCGCACCGACGGCGCTGATGGACTGGAGCGCTGGATCAGCGCCATGGACGCGCGCTATACCGCGCTGAAGATCTACGTGGTCGACGGCAACGACCATGACCTGCTGGGACGCAGCCTGCCCACCCGCCTGCTCGATTGGCTCAAGGACTATCGCGCCGCGCCGCGCGACCCATTCCTGGCCTCCGCCATCCCCGCACCAAGCGTGCGCGTGTCCTGGTGGGATCCGCAGCTGTTGGCGCTGCCCGACGGCAGTGAGCTGCTGATGCTGTTCCTGCCCTTCGATTCCTCCCACTGGGAATTGCTCGGCCTGGCGCCCGTCGCGCTCGCCATCCTGCTGTTCGCCCTGGCCGTCACCGCGCCGCTGTGCTGGGCCTTGACGCGCAACGTCACCGCGCCGCTGGGCGCCCTGCGGCTGGCCACGCAGGCCCTGTCGGCCGGCCAGCTGGACGCGCGCACACCCGCCCGGCTGGCACGGCGCAAGGATGAGCTGGGCCTGCTGGCACAGGACTTCGACGCCATGGCCGGCCGCCTGCAGGCGCTGGTCGGCACGCGCGAACAGCTGCTGCGCACCATCGCTCACGAGCTGCGCTCGCCGCTGGCGCGGCTGCAGCTGGCCGTGAAACTGGCGCGGCGCAAGGACGAACGGCTGGACCTGCAGCTGGACCGCATCGAACGCGAGGGCGAACGGCTGGACGCGCTGGTGGGCAACACGCTGGCGCTGGCGAAGATGGGCGCCCTGCCCGAACCGGCCGGCATGCTCGATCTGGCCGAGGTGGTGGACGCCGTGGTCGAGGACGCGCGCTTCGAGGCGGGCGACCGTAACGTCGGCATTGCCTGGGAGCGGCCCGCGCCGCTGCGCATCAAGGGCGACCGAGAGAGCCTGGCCAGCGCGATCGAGAACGTGCTGCGCAACGCACTGCGTTACGCGCCAACAGGCAGCAGCATCCGCCTGCGCCTGCTGGCCGGCGTGCACGAAGTGCAATTGGATATCGAGGACCGCGGCCCCGGCGTGCCGGAGCAGGAACTGGGCTATCTGTTCGAGCCCTTCTACCGCAGCGCCTCGGGCGCGGCCATGGCGGGCAGCGGCGCCGGCCTGGGCCTGAGCATCGCGCGGGCGGCCGTGGCCGCCCACAAAGGCCGGATCTCGGCCAGCAATGTGATGCCGCAGGGGTTGAGCGTGCGCATCGAGCTGCCGCTGGCCGCGACTTGAAACGTCCCGCCGGCCAGACCGAGGGTCCGGCCGGCGGCCCGGCGCGCGCCGGACCCTGCCTGCGCTCCGGTCAGAACGTGATGTTCGCCGACACCCACAGGCGCCGGCCTTCCAGCACCTGGCGGTACGAGTTGGACCAGTTGGTGGCGGCGGTGGGCGCGCTGGTACCGGTCTTGGTCGGCCCGTAGTTCTCGAAGTTCTTGTCGAACAGGTTGTAGACCGAGGCCGACAGGGTCACGTTCTTGCTGACCGCGTACGAGCCGCCGAGGCTGGCCAGCCAGTACGGGCTGTAGAACACCTGCTCCTTTTCCCAGTTCATATCGTTGAACTGCTTGGCGCGGTATTCGCCGCGCACCCAGGTGCTGAACTTGTCGTTGACCTGCCACTTCAAGCCCAGGTTCAGCGCATGGCGCGGCTGCGATCCCAGCGGCTGGCCCTGCTTGGCGCCGGACGTGACCTCGCTGGCGGTCAGCGTGTAGTTGGCGTTGAATGACCAGCCCTCGAACAACGGCACGCGGCCGCCCAGCTCGAAGCCCTTGATGGTCGCCGAATCCACGTTCACGCGCTGCGAGAAATTGTCCACCGGCACGCCGTTGCGCTCCCACACGCCCAGGTCCATGCACCCCGGAACGGGGCCGCTGCTGGCGCGGCAATTGGCCACGTTCTGGCTGTCGAGCTTGTCCTTGAAGCGGGTGTGGAACGCCGTCAGGTTGCCGGTCAGACCGGCGCCGTCGTCGTAGACCACGCCCAGTTCCGACGAGGTGCTGGTTTCCGGACGCAGCTGCGAGTTGCCCAGCAGCGGCCGGGTGCCCTGCGCGCCCAGGCCGATGATGCCGTCGGTCATCAGGTTGATGTCCGGCGTCTTGTAGCCCTTGCTCACGCCGCCCTTGAAGGTCCACGCCGGCGTGGCGTTCCAGACCAGGTAGCCGCGCGGACTCCACTTGCCGCCGAACTGCTCGTTGCGGTCGTAGCGCGCGCCCAGGGTCAGCGCCAGGTCGTCCACGATACGCCACTCGTTCTCGGCGAACAGCGCCCACTGGTACTGGCTCAGGTTCAGCGGCGCCGAAACCAGCGTGTCCTTGAACTTCTGTTCGCGCCACTGACCGCCCATGGTGAGGCTGTGGCGCTCGTTGAACAGCGGCATGGTCCACTTGGTGTCGAAGACCCAGTTGTCGTATTCCAGGTCGCGCTTGGCGCCGTCGGTCGGCTGGCGCGGCGCGTTCATGGGATTGGTGCGGCCGATCGTCTCGGTGGTGTCGTACACCAGGCTGGTGTCGGAGCTGACCGAGCCGCCGTAGCGGCCCAGGTGCGTCAGCGCATAGCGCTGGCGGTTGAAGCGCATTTCGGGCTCGTAGCCGCCGCCCTGCCGGTTCCTGGCCACGCTGCTGTTGAGCGTGCCCAGTTCGCCATTGGCGTTGTCGAAGACCTGCCAGTTGCTGTCGATGTCGAACAGGATGTCGTGGTTGCGGTTGGGCGTGAGCGCCAGGCGCAGGCCCAGGTTGCGTTGCAGGCTGTCGCCCAGTCCGCTGAAGCCGGCGATGTCGCCGGTGTACTTGCCGCTGTTGTATTCCGCCTGGTTGACCGGATAGCTGCCGTTGGCGCTCAGGCGCCGGTACAGGCCGCCGCGCACGGTCAGGCCCAGCTTGTCGGTGGCGATGGGGCCGCTCAGGTAGAAGGCGGAGCCATAGTTGTTGCCAAAGCGGTTATCGCCCTGCGCGGTGCCGTCCAGCGTGATCTGGCCGATCCATTCCTGGCTGACCTTGCGGGTGATGATGTTGATGACGCCGCCCATGGCGTCCGAGCCATAGAGCGTGGACATCGGGCCGCGCACGACCTCGATGCGCTCGATTGCCGCCATCGGCGGGATGAAGTTGGTGTCAACGTCGCCAAAGCCGTTGGGGCGCGCGCCGGAACTGTTCTGGTTCAGCCGCTTGCCGTCGACCAGCACCAGCGTGTAATCGCTGGGCAGCCCGCGGATGCTGATGTTCATGCCGCCTGCCTTGCCGCCGCGCTCGACCGTCACGCCCTCGACATCGGCCACCGCATCGGCCAGGTTGTGAAAGGGCTTGGTTTCGAGTTCCTCGCGCGTGATGACCGAGATGGACGCGGGCGCTTCCTTGATCTGCTGCTCGAAGCCCGACGCCGTGACCACGACGGAATCGAGCTGGTGGGTCACGCCGTCCTGCGCGCCCTGGGCGTGGACGGCGCCCGATGCGGCGAGGGCCAACGCCAGGGGGAACTGGCGTAGCGCAAAGACGGGGGTGGCACGGGCTCGCCTGGAGCCGTTGGAACGGATATGCGTGGACATGGGAATAACCAGGAAAACCGCTCCCGCAGGAACGGCGCGCAGGGCGCTGGGCTTGGGTTCATATAGCGAACGCCAATGGTATTTATTCCCATTAATTCATTCAATTATTTGTCAGGTTTTATTCAGATAAATGACAGATTTCAGAAAAATCTGATAAAAACGACGTATTTACACGACAATTTTCACGATCTTGCCCTAACAAATCGGGACAAAAGATCTCAGGCGGGCGTCAGTCCCACGGCCCCGGCCAGCCTGGGCAGTACCCGCAAGGCATTGGCCGTCGTCGCCCCCGCCACCTGCTCCGGCGTCAGCCCGCGCAGTTGCGCCAGGGTGCCCGCGATGCGCGCCAGCTCGCCCGGCCGGTTGCGCCGGTCGGGCGGATGCAGCCAGGCAGGCGGAATGTCCGGCGCGTCGGTTTCCAGCACCAGATGCTCCAGCGCCATGTCTGTGGCGTGGCGGCGGATCTGCAATGCCCGCTCGTAGGTCATGACCCCGCCCATGCCCAACGCGAAGCCCAGGTCGACGAAGGCCTGCGCCTGTTGCGCGCTGCCGTTGAAGGCATGGGCGATGCCGCCGATGCGGCCATGGCGGCGCAGGTGCTTGAGCAGGATGTCCTGCGACTTGCGCACGTGCAGCAGCACCGGCAGGCCGAATTCGGCGGCCAGCGCCAGCTGGGCCGCGTAGAAATGTTCCTGGCGCTCGCGCGGCGCGCCGGAGGCGATCTCCGGCACGAAGAAATCCAGCCCGATCTCGCCGATGGCGACGAAGCGCGGATCGTCGATGGCGTCCTGGACAGCCTCGCGCAAAGCCTGAAGATCACCTTCATCCGCGCGTTCGACGTACAGCGGATGGATGCCCAGCGCATAGGCGCCGCCGGCGGTGCGCCGGGCCAGGTCGCGCACCACGCCAAAGTTGGCGCGTTCGACGGCGGGGATCACGATGGCGCCGACGCCGGCCGCCAGCGCGTGCGCGGCCACCTCGGGCCGGTCGGCGTCGAATTCGGCGGCGTCAAGATGGCAATGGGTGTCGATCAGCATGCGCGGGCTCCTGGTGGGCATTATGCGCCCGCGCCTGCCCGGAAGGCGCGCCGGCAAGTCCATCGGACGCGCAAGCGGCGTCCGCCCGGACTCACGGCGCGAAAACGATCAGCCCGAAACCAGGCGGCCGTTTTCCATCAGCAGCTGGCGGTCGGCGCGCGCCGCCAGCTCCGGATCGTGCGTGACGATGGCGAAGGCCGTGCCGGATTCCCGGTTCACGCGCGACAGCAGCTCGAACATATTGTGCGCGGTATGGCGGTCGAGGTTGCCGGTGGGCTCGTCGGCCAGCACGCAGGCCGGCCGCGTCACCAGCGCGCGCGCCAGCGCCACGCGCTGGCGCTCGCCGCCGGAAAGCTGGCCGGGATAATGCTCTTCGCGCGCGGCCAGGCCGACCATGCCCAGCACCTCGCGCGCGGCGGCGCGGGCCTGTTCGCGGTCCTGGCGCCGCACGATCAGCGGCATGGCGACATTGTCCAGCGCCGAGAATTCCGGCAGCAGATGGTGGAACTGATAGACGAAGCCCAGGCTCTGGTTGCGCAGCGCGCTCTTGCGCGCCTCGGACAGGCCGACGGCCAGCTTGCCGTCCACCGAGACCGAGCCGCTGGACGGCACGTCCAACAGGCCCAGGATGTGCAGCAGCGTGCTCTTGCCCGAGCCCGAGGCGCCGACGATGGCGACCATCTCGCCGCGCGCCACGGTCAGGCTGACGTTGTTCAGCACGTCGATGCGCGTCGGCCCTTCGTCGTAGAACTTGACCAGCTGATCGGCCTGCAGCGCGGGGGTGGCGGAATCAATCATGGCGCAGCACCTGTGCGGGTTGCAGGCGCGCGGCGCGCCAGCTGGGATACAGCGTCGCCAGCAGCGACAGCACCAGCGAGGTCAGGCCGATGGTGACGATATCGCTGACCTGCGGGTCGGACGGCAAGGCGCTGATGAAATACACCTCGCGCGGCAGGAACTGCACGCCCAGCAGGCGTTCGATGAAAGGCACGATCACGTCCACGTTGTAGGCGATGACGATGCCGCCGGCCACGCCCAGCAGCGTGCCGATGACGCCGATCAGCGCCCCCTGCACCAGGAAGATGCGCGCCACTTCGCCTGGCCCGGCGCCCAGCGTGCGCAGGATGGCGATGTCGGACTGCTTGTCCTTGACGGCCATCACCAGCGAGGAAAGCAGGTTGAACGCGGCCACCGCCACGATCAGCGCCAGGATCAGGAACATCATGCGCTTTTCGGTCTTGACCGCAGCGAACCAGGTGCGGTTGTTGCGCGACCAGTCGCTGGCCATCATGTAGGGCGGCAGTACCTGGGCCAGCTCGGCGGCCACCTCGGGCGCCTTCTGCATGTCGGCCACGCGCAGCCGCACGCCGGCCGTGCCGCTGTCGCGGAACACGCGGGCGGCGTCCTCGTCGTCGACGAAGGCCAGCGAGGAATCGTATTCGTAGTGACCGGAAGAGAACACGCCCACCACGGTGAACTGGCGCATGCGCGGGGCGAAGCCGGCCGGGCTGATCGAGCCTTGCGGCGCCATCATCATCAACGTGTCGCCGACCTTCACGCCCATGCCGTCGGCCAGCTCGTTGCCCAGCACCACGCCGAAGCCGCCCGGTTTCAGGTCGGACAGCTTGCCCGTGACCATCTGCCTGGGCAGGTCGGACACGCCGCCCTCGGTCGCGGGATCGATGCCGCGCACCTGCACGCCGCGCAGCGCCTGCCCGCGCACCAGCATGCCCTGCGCCGCCACGAAGGGCGCGCCGGCCTTGACGGCGGGATTCTTCTTGGCGGCGTCGGCGTACTGCCGCCACTGGTCCAGCACGCGCTCGGGCGCGGCGCCGGGTATGTAGAGCTCGATGTGCGGCAGCACCGACAGCATGCGGTCGCGCACTTCCTTCTGGAAGCCGTTCATGACCGACAGCACCACGATCAGGGCGGCGACGCCCAGCGCGATGCCCGCCATCGAACTCGCGGCGACAAAGGAGATGAAGCGATCGCGGCGACCGCGTCGCTGGCGGATCCGGGCCAGCCCGGCATAGCGGGCGCCGATCCAGAATTCGTAGGGTATTTTCAGCACGAGCGCATTATTGCATTAACGGCCAGGAAATCGGGGCCGCGGATGTGCGGTTCCAAGACCAGGCGTATCCACCTATGGCAGGCGCCGTCGGGCCTTAGTTCCCGTCATCGCCAGACTACAATCCCGCCCATGCTGATCGTGATACCGGGCGCCCTGCCCGCCCTCCCCGTGGCCGCCGAGCTGGCCAAGCTGCTGCCCGAGCGCGCCCCCGCGTTGCACGTCTGGCTGCAGGCCGGCGCCGCGCGCGCCGAACCCTACGACCTGCGCGCGCACGGCTGTACCGCCTTCGAAGCCTGGCAACTGCGCCGCGCCGGCCACCAGCCCGAGACCGGCCTGCCCCTGGGCGCCGGCCTGGGCCCCTTGCTGACGCAGGACCAGCCCCAGGACGGCGAGCCGGTCTGGCTGGCCGAACTGGCGCACCTGGCGCTGGGCGCGGACCAGGCCATGCTGGCCGATCCGGACCAGATGGACCTGCGCGCCGAGGAAAGCGCTGCGCTGTACGACACCGTCCGGCCGCTGTTCGACGGCACCGGCTTCGCGGCCGAGCCGCTGGACGCGCGGCGCTGGCGCCTGCGCCTGCCCGAAGGACTGCGGCCGGCCACCGCC
>NZ_JCBANG010000122.1:0-14712 GCF_059760905.1 Achromobacter sp. 1011811831 | reverse complement strand
AACCTCGATATCGCCGCGGCCGCCGGCGATCCTCGCCGGCGCCGCGGATTCGATCCCCTGCCGCAACGCGGCGGGCGTGTCGCGCCACGCCCCTGTCTGCCCGGCCGTGTCGGCGGGCCGCGCCGGTTCCGCAGGGGCGACCGACGGCCGCGCGGCGCATGGATCGGCGCTCCCTTGCCGTTCGCCACCCGGCGTCAGATTGCGTCCGCCCAGCCAGTCGCGCGCCTGGGCCTGTTCCATGGCCTGGCGCCATCCCTCCTGTGACGCAGGCAGC
This sequence comes from Achromobacter sp. 1011811831, assembly GCF_059760905.1. NCBI lineage: Bacteria > Pseudomonadati > Pseudomonadota > Betaproteobacteria > Burkholderiales > Alcaligenaceae > Achromobacter > Achromobacter sp. 1011811831. Next base: position 14,438 of record NZ_JCBANG010000122.1, on the reverse strand, counting down.
CCTCGGTCTCCCCGTGCCGACACCTGACTCTGCGCGCCAGCGGACGCGTACTCGGGAACGGTCATGAACGCTTTCTCCCTGTGGGCCAGGCCGCGTCGGCCTGGCGCTGGTCCGCGCGCGCCGCGTCAAGATCGAATTCGCGCCGCGCCTGCGTCTTGTGCCGATCCACGATCTCGGCGCGCCGGTGCGCCTGCAACAGGTCGTCGCGACAGCGTTCGACCTCCGCGCGCAGCGCGTCGGCCTGGGTACGAGCCTGCTCCCATCGCCCCCGCATGGCTGCGAGCGCTTCGCGCACGGCGATATGCCGGGCCGGATCGAAACCCGCCGCGCCAGCGCTCGCGGCCGCCCAATCCGCATGGCCCTGGCCCAGCGCGAGGCGCAGCCGGTCTCGTATCGCGGCCTGTTCGTCCAGCCTGTCTTGTGCCCGCGCCAGATCCAGGCGCGCCTGCTCCAGGCGATGGCCGTACAGCGATTCCAGTGCGGCCAGCGGATAGCGGAAACGCGAAGTCGCGGTCATACCCCCTCCTCCTCCTGCCGGCCGAGAATGGCCGCCAGCGCCGCGTATGCCTGCGCCCTGGACTCCGGCGCGTCGGCATCCTGACGCAGCCACGAGTCCAACCTCGGCGCCATCGCCAACGCCGCGTCCAGGGCGGGATTGGCGCCCGACTGATAGGCGCCGATATCGACCATCTGGCGGTTTCTTTCCAGCAAGGCCAGGCTCGCGGATGCCTGCCGCATCAGCTCCCGCTCCTGACGCGTGGTCAGTTCCGTCACCAGGCGGCTGGCGCTGCGCAGCACGTCGATGGCCGGATAGTGGCCGCGATGCGCCAGGTCCCGGCTCAGCACGATATGGCCATCCAGCGTGGCCCTCAGGCTGTCGGCGATGGGTTCGTTGAAATCGTCCCCCTCGACCAGCACGGTGAACACCGCGCTGATGGATCCGCCGGCTTCCACCCGGCCGCAGCGCTCGCACAGCTCCGGAATCTCGGAGAACACGGTGGGCGTGTAGCCCCGCGCCGTCGGCGGCTCGCCCGCCGCCAGCCCGATCTCGCGCCGTGCCATGGCGTAGCGCGTGACGGAATCCATCGTCAGGAACACATCGCGGCCCTGGTCCCGAAAATATTCGGAGATCGCGAGCGCGGCATAGGTCGCCCGGGCCCGCATCAGGGCGGGTTCGTCCGACGTGGCGACGACCACCACGGAACGCGCCAGCGCGTCCGGACCGAGCTGGCGTTCGATGAAGTCACGCACCTCGCGGCCTCGCTCGCCGATCAGCGCGATGACGTTCACATCCGCGCGCACGCCTCGCGCCAACATGCCCAGCAAGGTGCTCTTGCCCACGCCGCTGCCCGCGAAAATGCCGACGCGCTGCCCCTGCCCCAACGGCAGCAGGGCGTCGATCGCCCGCACCCCTGTTTCCAGCGGCGTATCGATCGGCTTGCGCCGCAGCGGATTGACCGGAGCGGGTTTCAGCGGAACCATGGCCTGCGCCGCGATGGGCGGCCCGTCGTCCAGCGCCGCGCCAAACGCATTCACCACGCGCCCCAGCAGGGCCGAACCGACCGGCACGCGATCGGAGACGCCGGCCGTGGTCACCCGGCTGCCGGCCGCCACACCGTCCAGGCGGCCATAAGGCATCAGCACCACGCCGTCAGGCCGCACGCCCACGACCTCGGCCAGGATGCCTGCGCCGCCCGCCTGCGGCGAGATGCGGCATAGTTCACCCAGGCTGGCGTCCGGACCCGAGCAGGTCACCGCCAGCCCGGACACCTGGCGCACCGCGCCGTCGCGCGCATACAGCGCGGCCGTCTCGATCGCCCGCAGGCAGGCGGACAGGGCCTGGGCCGTCATGGCGTCGCCTCGTGCGCGCGATACGCCTGCGACAGGGCTTCGCCCAGCGCCGCGACTTGCCGTTGCAAGCGCGCGTCCAGGTTGCCGGCCTCCGTCTGCAAGACGCAGCCGCCCTGGATCGTGGCGTCGGCCACCCACATGACCTCGGCGGCCTGCGGCGCCAGTGCGGCCGGGTCTATGCCCGCCTCTTTCAGCAGCGCCAGATCCGCCGGCGCCAGTTTCACGCGCACCTGCCCCGGATGCCTGAGCTGGCTGCTGGCCTGGCGCACCAAGGCCATCACCCGCTCCGCATCCGGACGCACTCCCAGAATGCGGACCAGCGCCGCGAGCGCCAGCTCCAGCGCCGCGTCCAGGGTCGCTTCCTGCTCGCATCGCAAGGTCTCAAGCAGGGCATCCATGACTTCCTGGAACCGGGCCTGCTGCGCCTGCCGCCCCTCCTCGGCCTGCGCCCGGGCCTGGGCCAGGCCTTCTTCCCGGCCGGCCCGCAAGCCTTCTTCCCGCGCCGCCTTGCGGGCTTGCTCCGCTTCGGCCTGCACCATGCGCTGCGCCAAGGCCAGGCTGCGCTGCTCGATCTCGGCTTCGCTCAGGGCCGCCACGGACGCCGGGCTGGCGGACGCCGGGCTGGCGGGCGCCTCATCCGCCCGCGTTTCATCCGGGCGCGACGGCGCCGCTTCCTGCATGGACGCCGCCGGGCGCGGCACGGCTCGCGTCGAGCCGACCAAGCGGGAAGCCGGCGCGATCGGCGCTTGACGCAGAATGGGAGCCGTTTTCATGGCGCGCTCCCGCCGCGCCGGAAGAACTGCCACTTCACGATCTGCCGACGACCGGAAGACGCCTGCCGCGCCTGCAGGCGCGCCTCCAGCTCTTGCACCAGCGCCAGTTCCAGCGCCGGGGCGGGATCCAGGGTGCGGATCAACGCCTCGATGTTCCTGGCCCGGCCCGGCCCGCACAGCGCCATCAGGCCACCGAGCCACGGCCAGCGGTTTCGCCGGAGGATACGGGCGGCCACCGCGTCGGGCTCGCCGCGCAACTGCGCCCAGACGTCTTCCGCCCCTGCCTGCAACAGGCTCGTGGAGGGCTGGCCGCCCTGCGCGCCGTCATTCATGGCCTCGCGCTCGCGCACCAATTGCGTGATCAAGCCGGGATCCGCGGGAATGCCGGTGCGCCGCAGCTCGGTCAACAGCTCGGCAAGCGGCCCACGCTGCGCATCGGGCAGGCGCGACAGCAGCCAGGCGCGGTCACGATCCGCGACGGCGTGCAGGGCCAATGCGCTCAGACGCAAGCCGTCCATCAGGACTTCTCCGCGTCGGCCGGCTGACGCGCCGGCTCCAGCCAGCCACGCAACTGCTGCAACAGCGCATCGCGCTGCTCGGCCGACAGCCGCGCGGACTGCGGCCGCCGCCGGCTGGCCAGCAAGGCCAGCGCGACCAACACGCCGCCGATCGCCAACAGCAGGGCAATGGCCAGGCGGGGCGTCCATTCGAACTCGGTGCGCGGGGCAGCCAGCGGCGCGGCCTGCGCCACGGTCATACCCGCGTCCTGCGCCACCACGCCGCTGCGCGCGGCCACCTGCTCCGTGCTGTACACAATGACGGTGTCGCCTCGCTCCACCTGGGCGCCGGCGGCATTGCCGACCAGCGTGCGCAGGCGGTCCAGCGCAACGCCATCCATCGGACTGCGCACCACGGCGGTGACGCCCATCTTCATGATTACGCCCGGCGTGGATACGATCTCCTCGACTTTCCTGCCCGCCTGATAGTCGATCTCGCTGTCGGCGCCGCCGCCGGCGCGGCGCCCGTTGTTCACGCCCGCGCCGGGCTCTCCTTCACGGTTGGAGCGACGTTCGCGCACGACCACGCCGGTGGGCTGGCCCTTGCCTGCCTGTGAATAGGGCAGCACGTCCTCCGTGGTGATGCGGATCCGGTCCATGTTGAGCAGCACGTCCACGCTGGCGACCACGGCGCCGGGTCCGAAAGTCTGGTCCAGCATGCCGGCAATCTTGCGCGTCAGGTATTCCTCGGTGGACCGCTTGAGCGCCAGCCGCGTGTCAGCCGAGGCCGCGCCGTCGTCGCCATCCGCCGAGGCGGTCAGGGCCACGCCATGTTGATTGACGATGGTGACGTTGCGCGACTCGATGTCCGGGATGGATGCCGACACCAGCCGCTGCATGCCCAGCACCTGCTCCGGCGTGAGGTTGCGCCCATCGCGCAGCGTCACCGCGATCGAGGCCGTCGGCACGCCCGCGCCGCGACGGAACAGGCCTTGCTCGGACAAGGCGATCAGCACCCGCGCCGATTCGACGTTGGACAGGGACAGGATGGTGCGGGTGATCTCGCCTTGCAGGGCGCGCTGGTAGTTGATCCGCTGGGCGAACTCGGTCATGCCGAAATCGGCGTTGTTGAACAGCTCGAATCCCACCGTGCCGTGCAGCGGCAGATCCTGGCCCAACAGGCGCAGGCGGGTCTTGTGGACAAGCTCCTGCGGCACCAGGATGGTCGAGCCGTCCGCGTCCAGGCGATACGGGATCTTCTGCTTGTCCAGTTCCGCCAGCATGGTCGAGGCGTCCTGCGGCTTGACGCCAGAGAACAGGACCTGATAGCTGCCGCGCGTCAGCAGGTAGCCCGCCACCGCGACAGCGACGACGATCACCAAGGCCCCCAGGAGCAGGGGATGGCGGCTGCGCCGGTCCAGGCGAGCCCAAAACTCCGTAATGAACATTTCCGATCAATCCCGTTCAGATCTGCATGCGCATGACTTCCTGATATGCGTCCAACAGCCGGTTGCGTACTTGCAAGAAAAGCTGGAAGGAAGCCTTGGCCTCTTCCAGCCGGATCATCACGTGGTGCAGATCCTGCACCTCGCCCACCGCGAGCCGCTGCGCGTCTTCCTCCGTGCGCAACAGCGCCCGGTTGACGTTGCGCAATCCCGCGCCGACCATGGCGTCGAAGGACGCGTCGCGCGGCGCGATGGCCGGCGCGATGGGCGCTTGCGCGGCGGCGGCCTGCAGTGCCTGGGCAGCTTGCGCGATCATGTCCGTCCTCCGATCTCCAGCGCCTTCAGCGCCATGGTCTTGGCGGCGTTGAACGCGGCCACATCGGCCTCGTAGGCGCGACTCGCCACCATCATGGTCATCATCTCGGTCAACGTATCCACGCCCGGATAGGAGACATAGCCATCCCGGTCCGCCTGCGGATGACCCGGCTCATGCACACGCCGGGCAGGCGCCCGATAGGGCGCGACGCTCAAGCCCTGGTTGACGGCCATGCCCTGCTCGACCAGGTCGCCGAAGCTGCGCACGCCATAGGCGGCGCGCGTGGTGGACATCACCCGCAGCGGCTGATACCCGGCGCCTTGCGGCGACAGCGGCGAATTGGCGTTGGCCAGGTTCAGGGCGGCCACGTCCACACGCAGCTTTTCCGCGCTCATGCCGGCGGCGCTGATGGCGAATGCGCTTTGATAATCCATGATCAGCGCCGTCCGTCGTTCAAGGCCGTTTCCACCAGCGCGAGCTGGCCGCTCAGCGCCTTCACCAGCGCCTGGTAATGCAGCGCATTGCGGGCAACGCCGGCCACTTCCTGATCGATGGCCACGGCGTTGGCGCCATATGGAGCGGCGCTGCGCGGCGACGCGCTGACCAGTCTGGGCGGCGCGAGATCGTGCGCCGCCAGCCTGCCACCACGCGCCAGCGCGGCCTGCGCGCCCGGCATCAAGCTCTCGAACTCGACCCGCTGCGGGACGTAGCCAGCGGTATGCGTATTGGCGATATTGGCCGCGCCCGCCCGATGCCGCAGGCTGGCGGCGTCGAGCGCGGCGCTCAGGGCGCTCAGGGTGACGGGATCTATCATGGGTACGCTGGGCCTCGGTGGGGGGGTTACTGGATGATCAGGTCGGCATGCAGCGCGCCGGCGGTCTTGATGGCGCGCAGGATGGAAATGATGTCGCGCGTGCTGGTCCGTATCTTGGTCAGGGCCTGCACCAGCTCGGCGACGGTGCTGCCTTCCGACATGACGAAAGCGCTGCCCTCGCCGTCGCGCACATCGATGCTGGAATTCGAAACGACTTCGGTGCGGATGCCACCGTCGCCGCCCTGACGCACGAAGATGGGCTGGGATACCTGGTTGTCGGTCACGATGGAGATGCGCAGGTCGCCATGCGAAATGGCGACCTTGGACAGGCGCACATTGCCACCCGACACCACCGTGCCCGTGCGCTCGTCCAGGATCACCTTGGCGCGCTGGTCCGGCGTGATCGACAGCGCCTCGATGCGCGAAACGAAGGCGACCAGGTTGTCGCGCTCGAACTCGGGCACCTGGATGTCCACGCCGGCGGCGTCGCGCGCCTTGGCCAGCGGGCGCCCCAGCGCGCGGTTGATCTCGTTGGCCACCCTGCCCGCCGTGGTGTAGTCCGGATTGGACAGGACGAAAGTCATCGCGCCGTCCGCGGTCACCACCTGCGCATTCACGCCGACCTCGACCAGGGCCCCGCCAGGAATCGAACCGGCGGTGGGATGGTTCTTCTGCACCACGTTGCCGTTCATGTCATAGCGATAGCCGCCCACCGACAGCGGACCTTGGGCCAAGGCATAGATCTTGCCGTTCGGCGCCTTGAGCGCGGTGGCCAGCAGGTTGCCGCCCACCAGGCTGCGGGCGTCGCCCGCCGAAGTCACCACCACGTCCACCGCATCGCCCGGCCGCGCGAACGGCGGCAGCATGGCGCTGACCATCACCACGGCCACGTTGCGGCTCTGGACCTGCTCCGGCGCGACCGTCAGGTCGAACTGGGAATAGACATTGGCCATGGCCTGCCGCGTCGTCTTGTTGGACGGCGAATCCCCCGTGCCCGCCAGGCCCGCCACGATGCCGTAGCCGATCAACGAGTTCTCGCGCCAGCCCTTGAGCTTTCCCAGGTCCTTGATGCGCACTACCTCGGTCGCGCTGGAGCGGGCCGCGACGGTCGCCGACGGCGCGACAAGCATCGCGGCCATGAAGAAGGACAGAATCAGCGCGCGCATCAGAAACCCAGCCAGTTGAGGAAGCGGGCCCACCAGGATGGGCGTTGCCGGCCCGCCAGTTCGCCTTCCCCGATGTAGACGATCTCGGCCTCGGCCAGGCGGGTGGACAGCACGACATTGCCCGGCGAAATGTCCTGCGGCCGCACCCGGCCTTTCACCTGGATCTTCTGCTGCTCGTCGTTCACGGTCAGCAGCTGGTCGCCCTTGACGTACAGGTCGCCATTGGGAGCCACGCCGACCACCCCGACCGACATCTGCGCCAACAGCTTGCCGGAGCGCTGGGTCTTGCCCCCGCCGTCAAAATCGCTGTCCACGTCGATGCCCCCCGAGGTGGTGGGCCGCCGCGACAGGCGAAACTCCGCGTCGAAACTGGACTTCCGGCCGGTGGAGGTATCGGCCGAGCTGCTCGCCGACGAGGTCTCGACCACCTGGATCGTGAGCACGTCGCCGATGCGCGCGGCCTTGCGGTCCGTGCCCAGCGAACGATAGAGGTCGGGATCGAACAGGCTTTCCGAGCGTGCAGGCGCGCCCACGATCACCAGCATCCATGCCAATGTCAGGCAGGCAAAGACGCGCGACGCGACGTCGAACCCGAATCCGCGCATCATTGGCTCACCTCTACCAATCCGCCACGCACCACACGCGCGACCACGGCCTCGGAAGCGTTGGCCGGCATGACGCGCAAGGTGCGATCGGTCCAGCCATCCTGCAATGCCCTGGCCGACGTTTCGATGGTCACCGAGCCGGCGCGCACCCGCAGCGCCACCTGATCGCCACGCTCCACGTCCGGCAGCGCCTGCAACTGCGAGCGCATCAACACCGCGCCGGCCGCCAGCGGCTGGCGCGCGCGCACGGCGCCCAGCGGTTCGTGCGCCGGCCAGTAGGCGCCCGACAGCGCCGCCACATCGCGCTGCTCCACGCTCATGTCCGTCATCGATACCGACGCGCCTGCCGGAATGCTGGCGTTCAGGCGCAGCACCGGCGCCATCGCCTGGATCCGCAAGGCCACCGGAATCGCCCGGTACAGGCGACCGCCCTGCCACAGTTCGACCCACACCACCAGGCGCTGCGTCACCTCGACCTGCGGGTCTAGCGGGCGGGCACGCAGTTCGACGGCGCCTGCCGCCACCAAGTCGGGCAAGGGACTGCCGGCCGCTTCGATGACCAGATCCCGGAACCTCGGCCGCAATGCCGCACGCGCGGCCTCGGTCGCGCATTGAAGCACCGCGTCGCGATCCAGCGCAACGGTCTTGCGCGCCACGCGCACGGACGCATTGCCCTTCCAGGCCACCACGCCCAGATCCTCGTCCGCCGTGGCGATCCAGCGCTCCAGTTCATCGCGCGTGATCTCGCGCGCCTCGCCGGAAGCGGGCACGGCGCCTATGCGCAAGCGGGCCAGGCGGTCGCGGCGATCGGCCGGCGCGTCGATGCGCGCCACGTCGCCCAGCGTCAACGCGGGCGCGCGGACCTGGACGGAGGCGCGCAGGAACAGTTCGGCGGCGTCCTCCTGGGGCGCGGCGCCAGCGCCACCACCACACAACGCCGCTACGAGCATGAGCTTTCTCACGGGATCGCCTAGCGTCGCAGGTTGTTGACCAGACCCAGCATGTCGTCGGATGCCTGGACGATCTTCGCGTTCGCCTCATAGGCGCGCTGCGCGACCATCAGGTTGATGATTTCCTCGTTGAGCTGCACGTTGGACGATTCCAGATAGCCCTGCGCGTACAGGCCCATGCCGTCCTCGCCCGGGCGCCCCAGCACGGGATCGCCGGAGCGCTCGGTCGCCTGATAGAGGCCATCGCCCAGCGCGGCCAGGTCCTCGGCGGCATTGAAACGGACCAGGTCCAGCTTGCCCAGCTCGTCGGCGTCGCGACCGCCGTTGCGCCACGCAGTGATCTTCCCGTCCGGCGCGATGGTCAGCTTCTCGGTGTCGGCCGGTACGGAAATCATGGCCTTGAGCGGCAGGCCCGCCAGCGTCGTCAGCATGCCGTCCTGGTCCACTTTCAACGGGCCGCCCCGCGTATAGGCGACGCCGCCATCCGGCATCGCCACTTCCAGCAGGCCCTCGCCGCGTATCGCCAGGTCCAGCGGCTTGCCGGTCTGCTTGATTTCGCCGGACACGAAGGACTTGGCATTGCGCGAGATCGCCACGCCCAGCCCCAGGTTCCGGGCCGCATCGGCGCCGGCCACGCCAGCAGGCTGCCCGCCCGTCGCGGCGCGCGTCATCAGATCGCCGAACACCACGTACGATTTCTTGTAGCCAACGGTATTCATGTTGGCCAGGTTCTGCGCCACGGCGTCCACGCCCGTCTGCTGGGCATGCATGCCCGTCGCGCCCACGTACAACGAATCGATCATTCCCGCGCTCCTCAGACTTCACCCAATTTCTGCACAGCCCGCCCCGTCATGTCGTCGACGAACTGCGCGGTTTTTTGCAGGCTTTCGAAATGACGCATGACTTCTATCAGGCCAGCCATCTCATGCGCAGGGTCGACGTTGGACCCCTCCAGATAGCCTTGCAGCACCGACGAGCCGCCTTCGCGCAAGGGCTGCGCTCGCTCCTGCCCGGCGCGATAGACACCAGCGCCCAGTCGCGTCAGGTTTTGCGGCGAGTCGAAGCTGGCCAGGCTGAGCCTGTCGACGAATTTGCCCTGGTCGTAGACATTGCCCTGCGCGTCGATGCGCGGCGCGTTCGAGGCGAGCCGGATCTCTCCGCCCATCCCCATGACCAGATCGCCGCCCGCGTTCACCAGCCTGCCCTGGCTGTCCACCCGCATGGCGCCCTGCCGTCCGTACAACGTGGCGCCATCGCGCGATAGCTCCAGAAACGCGTTCTCGCCGCTCAGCGCCACATCGAACGGTCGCCCGGTGTACTGCACCGCGCCGGGCCGCATATCGGCGCGACTGACGGTGCGCGCACCCGCCCAGGCGGGTGCGCCCTGTTCGAGCGCGTCGAGCTGCGCCTCGAAACCGGCGCCATTGATCATTTCGCGCTTGTATGCCGGCGTGCGGACGTTGGCCAGGTTCGTGGCGATGGCCGTCAACCGGTCCTGGTCCACTCCCATGCCCTGCGCAATCACGTTCATGATTTCCAAGTTGGACTCCTTCCTCTTTCCTGTGGCCCGATCCGTGGGTTCAAGCCCCGGTCGCGTCCAGCAACAATGGCACCGAGACCGCCGAGAACGCCTTCAGATCGATGCTGCCGGGTATCTCCGACATCGACAGCACCCGCAGATGCGGCAGCACGCGCTCGGTGAGCATCCGCATGTGCCGTCGCAGATCCGGTGAACAGAGCAGTACCGGCAGCAGATTCGCCTTCATCATTCCCTCGGCCTGCTGCACCAGGCCGCCGACCAGTTGGTCGGCCACGCGCGGCTCGATCGCCAGCCGGCCGCCCGACTCGGCCGCCGCCCGCAATGACTGGCCGATGTGGGCCTCCACCAGCGGATCCAGCGTGATCACATGCAAGGTGCCGGCATCGCCGGACAGCGAACGGCAGATCGCCTGCCCCAGCCGCTGGCGGGCCAGCTCGGCCAGCTGTGCGGCGTCGCGTTGATGGCGGCCGGCATCGGCCAGCACCTCCAGGATCGCTTCCAGATTGCGTATGCTCACCTTCTCGCGCAGCAGCGCCTGCAACACCTTCTGCACTTCCGTCACGGACAGGACGCCGGGCGTGATCTCTTCCACCAAGCCAGGCTGCGACTTGCGCACGCGCTCCAGCAGCCGGTCGGTCTCGGCGCGGGTCAGCAGCGTGGCGGATTCGCGCCGCAACACCTCGGTCAGGTGCGTCATCAGCACGGTCATGCCGTCAATCAGCGTGTAGCGGCCCTGCTGGGCGTTGGCCTTTTCCGACTCCTCGATCCACACCGCCGGCAGTCCATAGGTGGGATCGCGCGTCTCGATGCCGCGCACGGTCTTGGTCACGCCGGCGGGGTGGATCGCGAGCCAGCGGCCGGCCATGGCCATGCCCTTGCCCGCCGGCACCCCGTGAATCAGGATCTCGTATTCGTCCGGTCCCAGCCGGGCGCTGCCCCGGATCTTGACGGTGGGAATGACCATGCCCATTTCCAGCACATACTGATTGCGGAACACGGCGATGCGATCCGGGAAGCCGCTGTGCTCGATCACATGCGGCAGCAACTGAGCGCCGGCCTGAATCTCGACCGGCTCCACCGTCAGCGCCTCGTAGGGATCGCCCGCCTGCGCGGCCTGCGGCAGCCCGGCCTCCGGTTCATCTTGCGGCGGGGCGGCATCGCGACCGGCCCGCCTGGCCAGCCAGGCCAGTCCGAACACCGTGATTCCCAGCGCCAGCGCGGGCAGCGCCGGAATCCCCGGCAGCGCCACCATCGCGAACAAGCCCGCGCACACCAGGAACAGCGTCTTGGGAAACAGCGTGATCTGGCGCGCGACCTCGCCGCTGAAGTTGCCGTCGGACGCCGAACGCGTGACGATGATGCCGGTGGCCACGGCGATGACCAGCGCCGGCACCTGCGTGACGATGCCGTCGCCGATGGTCAACAGCGTGTATGTCCTGACGGCCTCCCCCCACGGGATGCCCAGCTGCATCACGCCAATCACCAGGCCGCCGATGATATTGATGGCCATGATCAGAATGCCGGCGATGGCGTCGCCTTTGACGAACTTCGACGCGCCGTCCATCGCGCCATAGAAGGCCGCTTCCTTTTCCAGTGTCTTGCGCCGCTGCTGCGCCTGTTCCTGGGTGATGAAGCCCATGTTGAGATCGGCGTCGATGCTCATCTGCTGGCCCGGCATGCTGTCCAGCGTGAAACGTGCCGCCACCTCGGAGACGCGCTGCGCGCCGCTGGTCACCACCACGAACTGCACCACGATCAGGATCAGGAACACGATCAGTCCGATCACGTAGTTGCCGCCGACCACGTAGCCGCCAATGGCCGAGATCACCTTGCCGGCGTTGGCGTCCGACAGGATCAGCCGCGTGGCGGCGACGTTCAGGGACAGGCGGAACAAGGTCGCGATCAACAGCAGCGACGGAAAGGTGGAAAACTCCACCGGCCTGGCCATGTAGAACGTCAGCAACAGGATGAGAAAGGCGAAGCTGAAGTTGGCCAGGATCAGAAAGTCCAGCATGCCGGGGGGAATCGGCATGAACAGGACGACCAGCACGCCCATGACCACCAGGACCATGACGATGTCCCGGTTGCCCGCCAGCCATTGCGCCAGACGGTTCATTGCGCGGCTCCCACGGCATGGCGGGCGTCGCGCCGGGCGATCAGCCACACCATCACCCGCGCCACCGCCGGATACAGGTCCAACGGAATGGCCTGCCCCATTTCCCCTTGAAAATACAGGGCGCGCGCCAGCGCGGGATTACGCACCACGGTCACGCCGAGGCGCGCGGCCTCGGCGCGCATGCGCGCCGCCAGCAGGCCCGCGCCCTTGGCCAGCATGACGGGCGCGGCCATCTCGCCGCGCTTGTATTGCAGCGCCACGGCGATGTGCGTGGGGTTGACGATCAGCACGTCGGCCTGGCCGATCTGTCGCACCGACGCCGCCTTGCGCAGCATTTCGATGCGCAGCGAGCGCAGCCGCGAACGGACGCGCGGATCGCCTTCCCGGTTCTTGACCTCGTCCTTCACGTCGCGCTTGCTCATGCGCATCTTGCGCTTGAACTCGTGGCGCGTGTAGGCCATGTCCAGCAAGGCGAGCAGCAAGGCCGCAAAGGCCATTTTCAGGGCCAGCGAGGCGAGCATGGCGAGCAACTGCCTCAGCGCCTCGAACGGCGTGCGCTCGCCGAGCACGGACAGGGAGCCCAGCAAGGCCTTGAGCGTCATGTACAGCACGCCGGCCAGCAGCGCGACCTTGCAGACACTCTTGACCGCGTCGTAGGTCGTGCGCAGGGAGAACAGACGCTTCAGCCCGGCTGCGGGATTGATGCGCGCCAGGTCCGGCTTGAGCGGAAATCCGCTCCAGATCAGTCCGGTCTGCGCCACATTGGCCGCGATCGCGGCCAGGCCGACCGCGATCGCGAAGGGTGCGATGATCAGCAGCGCATCGGCGCCGACGTGGCCGACCAACGCCACCACGGAGGCCAGGCTGAACGGCATGGACAGGCCCTGGACCAGCGCGGCGCGCGCCAGCATCGCCAACGCCCGCGCCGCCTCCCAGCCCCAGGCGTACAGAGCGCAGGCCGCGGTCAACAGCGCGACGGCCCCAGTCAGGTCGGGGCTGCGCGCCACCGTTCCGCGTCGGCGCGCCTGCTGCAGCTTATAGGGGGTTGCGGCCTCGCTCTTGTCGAACTCCTGCATCAGCGCACCGCCCCATTCCACACGTCCGACACGAGGTCGAAGATCCTGGACAATCCGGCGGGCATGTGGCGCGACCAGAACGTCAACGCGGCGAGCCCGGCCAGGATCTTCACGGGCAGCGCGATGACGAGGACATTCATCTGCGGCAGCCCGCGAGCCAGCATTCCCAGCCCGAGTTCGATCAGCAGGATCGCCACGGCCACGGGCGCGATCAGCATGAAGCCCAGCCCATAAAGCTTGCCCCAGGCTGCCAGCATCGCCGGCAGGTTCATGGCATCGAACGAGAATCCGCCCACCGGCACCATGTCCAGGGTGTGGGCCAGCCCCCTGAGCAGGGCATGATGGCCGTCCACGAGAAAAAAGATCAGCGCGCCCGAGTACATGAAGACCGAGGTCACCACGGGCACTTGCGCGCGGCTCACGGGATCGAAGATCTGGCCGATGCCGAAGCCGATCTGGATGTCCAGGATCCGGCCGGCGAACGCCACGGCGGCGAATGCGCAGAAGATGCCGCAGGCCAGCAACAGGCCGAAGGAAAACTCCGCCGCCGCCAGGGCGAGGAACGCGCCGGTATCGGGCGCTGGCATCGTGGGCTTCCGCAGCGCTCCCGCGATCGCCACGGACAGGGCGACGACCAGCAGTACGCGCGCCGTCGCTGGAATGGGAAACAAGGAGAACACCGGCGTGAACGCCAGCATCACGCCCACGCGCAAAGACAGCAATGCGATCGTCGCGATGAGGGGGATCTGGAGGTCGAGCATCAGATCCTCACCGTATCCCGGGCATGTCGCGCAACAAGGCCGTCGCGTACTGCATCAAGGTGCGCAGCATCCATGGCCCGAACAACGCCATGGCAATGACCGCGGCGACGATCTTCGGGATGAACGTCAGCGACATCTCCTGCACCTGCGTCACCACCTGCAAGATGCTGATCACCACGCCCACTGTCAGGGTCAACAACAATACCGGCGCGCAAATCAGCAGACCCGTCCAGAACAGGTCGCTCATCAACTGGATTGCCATATCAGGCCGCATGCGCCGCCTCCGAGCGCCTTGCGGCACCGACGACGCCATGAGCGCAGGCCCATCCCTGGACAGGATGCCAGCGCTTGACGGGACGTGACGGGAAAGACATGTATGGACTCGAAACCGGCAACGGAAAGCAGGAAGATTCGCGCTACTTCAAAGTTCTGGATGAGAGAACTGACGTGTCAAGAAATGCACAAGAAAATCTAAATGTTGCAAACGCTGGCCGCACGCAAGCCCCGCCCTGCCTACAGGGCGGGGCT
>NZ_JCBANG010000121.1:0-14837 GCF_059760905.1 Achromobacter sp. 1011811831 | reverse complement strand
GCGTCTGCGCGCGCGAGCCGGTGGCCGAGGCGGGCTGGGCCTGCGCGGCGCCGGCGGCGGCGGTCAGCGCGGCGGCCAGCAGGATCTGGGGAAAGGCATCGATTCGAAAACGAATGGCGCGCAAGGACATGGCATTCCTAAAAATCGGACTCAGCCGCGATCGTACCGCGTGCCGATGATGAAATCTAACCGCCCGCGGCCTGTCCGGCGGCAGCCGCCGCCGGCCTGGGAGGCGGCCGCCGCAGCACGCGCCGGCACAGCGCCAGCGCGACCAGGCTGAACAGCGCGAAACTGGCCGACTGGCCCAGCACCACGCCCTCGGGTCCGCCCATCCGGGCGCCCAGCCAGACCAGCGGCAAGGTGCCCACGGTGGCGCGCAGCCAGCTGATGACGGTGGAGTAGCCGGCGTGGCCCAGGTTGTTGAAGACCGCCACGGCCACGAAGAAAAAGCTGTTCAGCACCCAGATGAAACTGGCGTAGCGACAGAAGAACACCACCAGGTCGCGGCCGGCGCCGGTGACCTTGAACAGGTCCGCGATGAACGGCGCCAGCAGCGCCAGCAGCAAGGCCATGCCCAGGCCGTAGGCCAGCGCCAGCCTCGCGGTCAGCCGGGCTGTCTCGCGGATGCGGTCCCAGTTGCCCGCGCCCAGGTTCTGACCCAGGATCGGTCCGATGGCGCCGGGCAGCACGAAGAACATCGAATAGGCCAGTTGCAGCACCCGGTCCATGACCGTGGCGCCGGCCATCACGCTGGAGCCAAAGCCGGCATAGGTGGACGCGGCGAAGATCACCGCCGCCGGCGTGGCCAGCCCGGTCAGCGCGGCGGGCGCGGCGATCCTGCCGATCGCGGCCAGCGCCGGCCGCAGCTCGGCGCGGGACGGCCAGCGCACCAGCTGGTGGCGTCCGAACACCAGCCAGCCGCCCAGCAGCATGGTGGCCAGGCGTCCGACGGCGCCGGCCCAGGCCACGCCCTGCAGGCCGCCCTTGAAGACGAAGATCACCAGCGGGTCCAGCAGCGCGACGGTGGCGGTGCCGGCCAGCAGCACCCACATGGACTGGCGGCCCCGGCCATGGGCGCGCAGCAGGTTGGACAGCATCATGCCCACCCCGCCCGCCACCATGAAGGGCGTGGAGATGAAGACAAAGGACAGCAGATGGCCGCGCACCTGCGGATCCAGGCCGACGGCCGCCGCATAAGGGCCGATGAAGACCAGATACAGCATCCCCGCCACGGCCGTGGCCGCCGTCATCAGGATGAGTGCGGCGCCGCCCAGGCGGCGCGCGCCCTGTGCGTCGCCCGCCCCCAGCGCGCGCGACACCATGGCCGCGCCGCCGACCGTGACGCCGATGCTGACCGAGGTCACCGTGAACAGCGTCATGGACCCCAACCCCACCGCGGCCAGGATCGCCTCGTCGCCCAACGTGCCCAGGTACAGCAAGGACAGGAATTCGACCGCGAACACGGCCAGCATGCTGGCCCAGCCGGTCAGCACCATTTCGACCACATGTCCGCGCAGCGGGCCGTGGACGAAGCGCGCCTGCAGCGGTACGGCCGAAGCCTGGGCCTGGCTTGCGCTGGACAAGGCTCAGCGCCGCGCGGGCTTGGCCCGCAGCTGTTCCAGGCGTTCGATCGCGGCCGGATAACCCTGGGCGGCGGCGGCCTCGTACCAGCGCAGCGCCTCCCTGCGATCGCTCTGTTCCATGATCAGCCCCATGGTGTACTGCGCGTCGACATTGCCGCGTTTGGCTTCTTCCAGCCAGGCGCGATTGACGGCGGCGTCGTGCTGGGGCGATTCGCCATAGATATGGACGTTCTCGCCCTGGACCTGGCCGCGCAGCGACGGCGCGCGGGTGTCGTAGAGCTGGCGCCAGAACCAGGTCACGCCAAGCACGAACAACAGGAACAGCACGGCGCAGAAGGTCAGTCGTTTTACGGTCATGGGCACATCGAAGGAAATGGAAGACAGCTGGCGGCCCGCGCGGGCGTCGCGCGCGGCCCCGGCCGCGTTCATCAGGGTCCGGCCGGCGCGAACCAGTATTGCGACACGCGGCTGTCGTTGCTGTACCAGGGTAGCAGCATGCCGATGCTGTCGGACTCGCGCCTGACGGTCAGCAGCAGGCCGCCGCCTTCCGGCCGCAGCATCGCCACATGGCGGCGCACGCCCTGGGACTCATGCTGGCGCCAGTCTTCGCGCGCGCTGATCCACAGGCGGCCCTGCGCACAGCCCGAGACCAGCATCACCTGGTTGCGCGCCGGGTCGACCAGGCCGTCGGCGGGCGACGCGGCATCGGGCAGCCGGCCCTCCAGCTTGCCGCCGCGTCCGTCCCGCAGCAGCGCCCGCCAGGCCTGGGCGTCGGATGCGAAGGCCACCGACGCGCCGGGCGCGGGGTTCCAGGCGCGGGCCTCGCCCTGGCCCATGCCGGGCAGGTACAGCGTCCACGCCAGGAAGCGGCCCAGGTCGTCCAGCGATGCGTCGCGCTCCCCGGTCCTGAACTCGCCCTGGATGCGATACGGTCCCGCCAGGTCCGGGCATTGCGCCGGGTCGGACGGCGCCATCGGCAGGCGCGGCTCGCGAAAGCCGGGCCAATCGACGGGCACGCCGTCCAACCGCGACGAACCACAGGCGGCCAGCGTGACGGCCAGCGCGACGCCGACCGTCACGCGACGCGCGATTCTCGACGCTTGCTGCCTGGACATCATGGTTGCTCCCGCTGGCGCCGCCCGCGGCGGCTCATGGCGACGAACTATATCCGAATCGCCGGCGCGCGTTGCCAAGCGCCCCGGCGCGGAGAATAATCGGCGCAGGTCCGTGCCGCGTCCCGCCCGCCTCGCGACGCGCGGCGCGGACGGGTCCGCGCCCATGGCCGTCATCCCATTCCGGATATGATCGCGGCCTTGCCTGCCGCCAGCGGCGCGCACATCCCCACGCCTTACCCGAAGACCGGAGCCCCTATGTACGACTGGCTGAACGCCCTGCCCAAAGCGGAACTGCACATGCACCTGGAGGGGTCGCTGGAACCCGAGCTGCTGTTCAGCCTGGCGCAACGCAACGGCGTGGCGCTGCCCTGGCCCGACGTCGAATCGCTGCGCCAGGCGTACAACTACAACAATCTGCAGGAATTCCTGGACCTCTACTACCGCGGCGCCGACGTGCTGCGCACCGAGCAGGACTTCTACGACCTGACCTGGGCCTACCTGCTGAAGTGCCGCGAGCAGAACGTGGTGCACACCGAGCCCTTCTTCGATCCGCAGACGCATACCGACCGAGGCGTGCCCTTCGAGACCGTCCTCAACGGCATCAGCCAGGCGCTGGAAGACGGCCGCAAGCAGCTGGGCGTGAGCAGCGGCCTGATCCTGAGCTTCCTGCGCCACCTGCCCGAGGAAGCCGCCATGCGCACGCTGGAACAGGCCCTGCCCTACCGCGACGCCTTCATCGCGGTCGGCCTGGACAGCAGCGAGAAGGGCTTTCCGCCGCGTCTGTTCCAGCGCGTGTTCGACCGTGCCCGCGCCGAGGGCCTGCCGGCCGTGGCCCACGCGGGCGAGGAAGGCCCGCCCGAATACATCTGGGAAGCGCTGGACCTGCTCAAGGTGCGGCGCATCGACCACGGCGTGCGCGCGGCCGAAGACCCGCGCCTGATCGCCCGCCTGATCGACGAGCAGATCCCGCTGACCGTCTGTCCGCTGTCGAACACCCGCCTGCGCGTGTTCCAGCACATGCGCGAGCACAACATCCTGTCGCTGCTGGACGCGGGCGTGAAGGTCACGGTCAACTCCGACGACCCTGCCTATTTCGGTGGCTACGTCAACGAGAACTTCCACGCGCTGTACGAGCACCTGGGCATGTCGCGGGAACAGGCGCAGGCGCTGGCCGACAACAGCATGGATGCAAAGATATAGGCCCACCCCCGAGCGCTACGCGCTCCCCCCTCAAGGGGGCGCCGCTGCGGACCGGAGGGATGAACCCACCCCCAAGCGCTACGCGCTTCCCCCTCAAGGGGCGCCGCTGCGGACCGGCAAAGCCGGCTCCGCGCGGCCCCGCTAGCGGCGATGTGCCGCCAGGGGCGACTGCTGTGAAGTGAATAGGTATGGATTCGTGGGGCTTGCAAGCTTCTGTTCAGCTTGTTGAGAATTATTATCAAATCCATTGACCGGCGGTCAGTCGAAAAATAGAATAGGGGCTTCCATAACTCGCTGCACGCTTTCCGCCATGCACGCTTCCCGCCGCCGCGCCCTGCTCGTCGCCGTCAATCTCGGCAGCTTCGTCGCCACCCTGGACATCAGCATCGTCAACGTCGCCCTGCCCGCCATGCAGGCGGCGTTGCGCACCGACATGGCCGGACTGCAATGGGTGGTGGACGCCTATGCGCTGTGCCTGTCGGCCTTCATCCTGTCGGCCGGGCCGCTGGGCGACCGCTATGGGCGCAAGCGTTCCTGGCTGGCCGGCGTGCTGCTGTTCGTCGTCGGGTCGGCCATGTGCGGGCTGGCCGGCGGCCTGCCCATGCTGCTGGCGGGGCGTGCCGTGCAGGGCGTGGCCGGCGCGCTGCTGATACCGGGCGCGCTGTCGCTGTTGACGCAGGCCTTTCCCGATCCGCGCGAGCGGGCCCAGGCCATCGGCATCTGGGCGTCCAGCAACGCCACCGCGCTGATCGCCGGCCCGGTGCTGGGCGGCGTGCTGGTGGCGCACTTCAGCTGGCAGAGCATCTTCCTCATCAACCTGCCGCTGGGCGCGCTGGCGGTGGCGCTGGGCATGTGGAGCATCCGCGAAAGCGCCCATCCCGAACACGCCGCCTTCGATCCGCTGGGCCAGGCCTTGAGCGTGGTCTGGCTGGGCGCGCTGGCCTATGGCCTGATCGCCGCGGGCGAGCATGGCTGGGGCTCGCGTCCGGCCGGCCTCGCGCTGACGCTGGCGGCCGCCGGCCTCGCGGCCTTCCTGGCCGTGGAACTGCGCGCGCGCCGGCCGGTGCTGCCGCTGGGCATGTTCCGCGACCGCGGCTATGCGGTGACCAACTTCGCGTCCTTCGTGCTGGGCTTCTCCGGCTACAGCAACCTGTTCTTCTTCTCGCTCTACCTGCAACAGGTGCAGGGCCTGTCGCCGCTGGCCGCCGGTTCGCAGCTGGCGCCGCAATTCATCGCCTCCGGCATCGCGTCCACCGTGTTCGGCAAACTCAATCCGCGCTTCGGCCTGCCCCGGCTGATGATCGCAGGCTACGCGCTGATCGGCGCGGCCATGCTGGGCATGACCGGCCTGGACGCGCATACGCCCTACGCACTGACCTGCGCGCTGATGGCGCTGCTGGGCGTGGGCTCCGGGCTGGCGCTGCCCGCCACCAGCATGGCCGTGATGGCCACCGTGCCGCGCGAGCGTTCCGGCATGGCCTCGGCCACCATGAACGCGCTGCGCCAGAGCGGCATGACCATTGGCATCGCGCTGCTCGGCGCGCTGATGAGCGCCCGCGCGGTGGATGCGCTCAAGGCCGCGCTGTCGCGCCAGGGACTGCCCGATGCGCTGGCGCTGGCGCGCGCCGCCGTGATGCGCCACGAGCTGCCCGTGGCGGCGGACGGCGCGCGCGCCCTGCTGGCCGACGCGCTCGCCGGCGGCTTCAGCCTCGCGATGGCGGTGGCGGGCGCGGCCTCGCTGGCGGCCGCCGTCATGCTCGCGCTGGCGGCTCGCGGCGAGAAGCCGGCGCTGCGCGCGGCCTGAAACCGCGCCACCGCGCCTCGGCGAAAAACCCCGCTTGCCGGCGCGGCCGGCGCCTGATCGCGCACAGAGATTTCAAGGCCCGGAATTTAAGCCCCCCTCTTCTTAAGCATCGGTAACAACGCGCTACGACGCGTCGCCGCTCCGGTAAGCTCGGCGGCCAATAACACGTTAACGGGCACACGTTGACGACAACAAGCGCAACCCGCAGACCGACAAAGAGGAGACCTTCATGCACCATCGCAACATCCTGTTCCGCCTTGCCCCGCTGGCCCTGGCCGCGCACCTGGCCTGGTCCGGCCCGGCCGCCGCGCAAGGCGCGCCCGGCACCCAGGGCCCGCTGGCGCCCGCGCCCAATGCGGCGCTGGCCGCGCAGATCGACCAGCGCGCCAAGGCCATCGAGGACAAGCTCATCGCCTGGCGCCGCGACATCCACCAGCATCCGGAACTGGGCAACCAGGAAACACGCACCGCCAAGCTCGTGGCCGACCATCTGCGCGCACTGGGCATGGAAGTGAAGACCGGCGTGGCCGTGACCGGCGTGGTCGCCGTGCTCAAGGGCGGCAAGCCCGGCCCGGTGGTGGCGCTGCGCGCGGACATGGACGCGCTACCGGTCAAGGAACAGGTGGACCTGCCCTTCGCGTCCAAGGCCAAGGGCACCTACCTGGGCAAGGAAGTGGACGTGATGCACGCCTGCGGCCACGACACGCACACCGCCATCCTGATGGCCACGGCCGAGGTGCTGGCCGGCATGAAGGACGAGCTGCCCGGCAGCGTGAAGTTCATCTTCCAGCCCGCCGAGGAAAGCCCCGCCGACTTCGAGCCCGACGGCAAGAAGATCTGGGGCGCCAAGATGATGGTGCAGGAAGGCGTGATGGAAAATCCCAAGGTCGACGCCATCTTCGGCCTGCACGCCTCCAGCGCCTATCCGGCCGGCTGGCTGGCCTGGCGCAGCGGCCCGGCGATGTCCGCCGCCGACCAGTTCTGGATCGACGTCACCGGCAAGCAGACGCACGGCGCGCGGCCCTGGTCCGGCATCGATCCCATCGTGGTCAGCTCGCAGATCATCCTGGGCCTGCAGACCATTCCCAGCCGCCAGATCAACAGCATGCTGGAGCCGGCCGTCATCACCGTGGGCGCGATCCACGGCGGCAACCGCATGAACATCGTGCCCGACAACGTTGCCATGACCGGCACCATCCGGACCTACGACGAAGGCATGAAGAAGGACATCCACCAGCGCATCGCGCGCACCGCCGACATGATCGCGCAAAGCGCCGGCGCCAAGGCCGACGTGCGCGTGGTGGAGCTGTACAACGCCACCGTCAACCCGCCGGCGCTGACCGAGCAGATGGGCCCCACGCTGCGCCGCGTGGCCGGCGAAGGCAATTACGGCCTGCAGCCCAAGTCCACCGCGTCGGAGGACTTCTCGTTCTACCAGCAGAAAGTGCCGGGCCTGTTCTTCTACCTGGGCGTCACGCCCAAGGGCACCGACGTGGACAAGGCCGCGCCCAACCACTCGCCGCGCTTCTACGTGGATGAGTCCGGCCTGATCAACGGCGTGCGCGCGCTGTCGAACCTGACCGTCGACTACATGCTGCAGGCGCGCCAGGGCAGTTGATGCCACGCCCGGCCGCCGGTCCGCCCGGCGGCCCCGCGTCCTTGCGGGCATGCGCAAGGACGCGCGCCTTATGCCCGCGCGCGCATACGCTCATGCCCGCGACATAAGCATACGGCGACAAATTCTTTGTCTGCCCGGCGGCGCTTTCCTACAGTACGGCCCTTTGCCCCCCCAGGGCCGCCACGCAGGAAATCCGCATGCCCATCTCCCGACGCCGCTTCATGATCGCCAGCGCGCTCGCGCTGCCCCTGGCGCGTCCGCGCATCGGGCGCGCCGCCACGGCCGCGTGGCCCGCGCGCCCGCTGCGGCTGGTTGTCACCTTCCCGCCCGGCGGCGCCAGCGACATCGCCGCGCGGCTGATCGCGCCCGCGCTGGCCGAGCGGCTGGGCCAGCCCGTGGTCATCGAGAACAAGCCCGGCGCAGGCTCGACCATCGGCGCCGCGCTGGTAGCGCAGGCGCCCGCCGACGGCTACACGCTACTCATGTCGAACTCGGCGCCGCTGTCGATCTCGCCCGCGCTGATGCCCGGCCATGGCTACGACGCGCTGGCCAGCTTCGATCACCTGGCCTATATCGGCGCGGTGCCCACCGCCTTCGTCACCCATCCGTCCGTGCCCGTCGCCACGCTGGCCGAGCTGACCGCCTGGATCAAGGCCCAGGACCAGCCGGTGCAGTTCGGCAGCGGCGGCCTGGCCTCGGTCGGCCAGATCGTCGGCGAACTCTATGCGCGCGCCACCGGCGCGCCGCTGCAGCACATCCCGTACAAGGGCTCGGGCGCGATGCGCAACGACCTGCTGGGCGGACAGATCCGCTTCGCCGTGGACGCGCTGCCGCAGAACCTGCCCTATCTGCGCTCCGGCCAGCTGCGGCTGCTGGCCGTCACCACCGAGCGGCGCGTGCCGCAGGCGCCGGACATACCCGCCGTGGGCGAGCTGGGCCTGCCGGGGCTGGTGGCCGAGAACTTCATCGGCCTGTCCGGCCCGGCCGGCCTGCCCGACGCGGTGCGCCAGCGGCTGCACGCCGAGTTGACGGCCGTGCTGCGCGAGCCGGCCTTGCGCGAAAAACTGGAGGGCCAGGGCTTCGTGCTGGCCGACAAGTCCCCCGCCGAATTCACCGACTTCGTGCGCCGCCAGGCCCAGGCCTGGGAACCCGTGGTGCGCGCCACCGGAGCCGGCCTGTGAGCGCCCGCCGCGTGCTGGCGCTGTTCGGCCATGCGGGCCGAGGCGGCTTCAACGAAGCCGCGGTCGAGGGCGCGCGCCGCGCCGAGCGCTCCGGCCAGCCGCTGCGGATCGAATGGATCGCCGATACCGATCCGCAAGCTCGCGCCGCGCGCATCGCCGCGCTGTGCGCCCCGGGGCTGGACCTGCTGATCGCGCATGGCGGCCAGGGCGATGCGCCCGTGGCCGATGTGGCGCCGCGCTTTCCGCGCACGCAGTTCGCCGTCACCCAGGGCAGCCTGACCGCGCCCAACGTCGCGTCCTACGAAATCCTGCAGGAACACAGCGCCTTCCTGGCCGGCGTGCTGGCCGGCCTGCGCGCGGCGGACGGCCGCGCGGCCCACCTGTCCGGCGAACGCGTGCGCCC
Source organism: Achromobacter sp. 1011811831 (assembly GCF_059760905.1). Classification (NCBI taxonomy): domain Bacteria; kingdom Pseudomonadati; phylum Pseudomonadota; class Betaproteobacteria; order Burkholderiales; family Alcaligenaceae; genus Achromobacter; species Achromobacter sp. 1011811831. The sequence goes on along the minus strand of NZ_JCBANG010000121.1, from coordinate 5,933 downwards.
CGGCCTGAAGGGACGCGCCGCCTATGCCGACGGCGTGCGCCGCGCCACCGGCCGCGATCCGCTCACCGGCTTCTGCGGCAACCAGCATGATCCCGAGCTGGCGCACGAATGGACCCGGGCGCTGGCCGCGCGCGACGCGCGCGTGGTCTTCGCCATGATGGACGGCGGCCGCGACGGCGTGTCGCGCGCCTGCCGAGAAACAGGCATCTGGCAGATCGGCAACGTGGTCGACTGGGTGGCGCGCGATCCACAGGTCTATCTGGCCTCGGCGCTGGCCGACTCCGGTCTGTGCGTGGAACGGGCCGCCGCCGACCATGCCGCCGGCCGGCTGGCAGTCGGCGCCGTCACCCGCTACGGCCTGGAACAGGCGGCCTCGCTGCGCCTGGCGCTGGGCGCCGGCGTCACGGCGGAAGAACGCCGCGCCCTGGACGACTGGTCCGGCAGGCTGGCCGGCGGCCTGGAGATCGACGGCGGCTACACCGGCGCCGAGTTCACGCCCTAGCGCGCAAGCGCAGCGCGGCGTTGGCCGGCTCCGACCACAGCCGCGCCACCAGCCAGCCGGCCGCGCAGGACGCCGCCAGATAGACAGCAAACAGCGCGAGCCGCGCGTCGCCCGCCGCCAGCGCCGGCGGCGCCCAGCCCCGGATCAGGCCCAGCACCACCAGGTGGAACAGGTAGATCTCGTAGCTGAGCCGGCCGCAGGCGGCCAGCGCGCGCAAGGGCCAGGCGTGCGCCACCGACGCCGCCGTGGCGCCCAGCAGCAGCAAGGCCGTGGCGAACGCCATCGCCGTCGTGCCCGGCACATTGCTCTGGCCGATGGGCCAGGCCAGGTACAGCGCCGCCATGGCCGCGCCGATGATCGCGCGCACGGCCGGACGCCCAAGGACGGCGAACCGGCCGCGCCGCGCCAGCACGGCGGCGCAGCAGCCCATGGCGATGGCGTCGAAGCAGGCCGCATAGCCATACAGATACGCCCCGGCCTCGCCCTGGCTGGCCAGGCGGTACAGCGGCCCCGCGACGATGAGCCCCGCCGCCAGCGCGGCCAGCGCCCAGCCCCTGCGCAGCGCCAGGCAGGCCAGCGGAAACAGCAGGTAGAACGCCATCTCGACGGACAGCGACCACAGCACGCCCAGCGGATAGTTGATCCAGCCGTGCTCAATGATCAGCACGTTCACCCAGGCCGTCAGCGCGGCGGCATTGACCGTCCACAGCGACACGGCCGCGTCCGCCCGGTTGCCGAAGATCGGCATGCCGGCCAGGGCCAGCGCATCGACCGTCAGCAAGGCCAGCAGCAGGCAGGGCAGGATGCGCGCCGCCCGCAAGGCGTAGAACTCCGCAGGCCGGATGCGGTCCAGCCCGCCCCAACGGTCCAGCGCGTTGCGCGTGATCAGGAAACCCGACACCACGAAGAACATCGTCACGCCATAGTTGCCGTTGCGCGCGAGCGCGTGCAGGAACGGCCAGCCGAGCAGCGCGGCCAGCCCCGTGTCCTTCAACGAATAGGGAATGTTGAAGTGGTGCAGCAGCACCAGCAGGATGGACACGCCGCGCAGCATGTCGATCCGCGCATCGCGCACCTGGGCGATCATCGCGGCCTCACCGCTGTCCGGCCGCGCCCAGCCAGCCCGGCAACCCGGCCAGCACCTGCTCGCGCGCGCGCATGCCGGTGTTCGGCGTCGCCGCCTTCTCGTCCTGGATCAGGCGGGCAAAGACCAGCTCGCGACCGTTCTTGCGGGCCCAGCCCACATACCAGCCATAGGCGTGTTCGCGGTCGTAATCGCCGAAGCTGCCCGGCGATCCCGTGCCCGTCTTGCCATGGATCTTCCAGCCATCCACGTTGACGCCGGCATCGAACAGGATCTCGGCCATGTCATAGGCCTGCGGCTTGACCGGCAGTTGCCGCCTGGCCAGCCTGCGCAGGAAATCGAGCTGTTCCAGCGGCGAGATCCGCAGCGACGATACGTGCCATGCGCCCTGCGTGCCGTTGTTCTTGCCCGGATGGCCCGACACATCCTGGTTGCCGTAGCCAAACGCGGTCGTGTATTGCTGCAGGCGCGCCAGGCCCAGCTTCTCGCCGATCTGCTGCGAATACCAGAAGACGGAGTACTTGATCCAGCGCGTCGGATCGACAGGCTTGCGCCAGTCATCGCCGCCCCAGTCAGGGTAGCTCGGCTGGTACTCCCACACGGGCGCATGCGCGTCCTGCAGGATGCCGGCGTCGTAGCCCATCAGGGCGATGGCGAGCTTGAAGGTCGACGCGGGCGTATAGCGGGCCGCGCAGGCGCCCTGCGTGCCATCCTGAAACACGATGCGTCCGTCCGCGACGTCGGCCACGACGGTGCAGAGCATGCGGGCCTGCGCGGGCAGGCAAAGGGCGGAAAGAGACAGCGCGGCGGCGAGCGCGCGCAAGGGGCTGCGTGTAGGCATGGTGAATGAAGCGTGGTTGGAAATTCGTCAGGGCAGCCGCGCGGGGCGCGGCCGGCCGCTCAGGCGGGCAATGCCCGCCCGTTCAGCAGCACCAGCGTGAGCTCGCGGCCGCCGGCCTGCACCCGCATGGCCAGGCAGCGTCCGGCCTCGGCCGACGTCGCGGTCTTGGACAGGCGGATGTCCCAGCCCTGCCGTCCGACCAGCGGATTGGTATTGCGGTACTGGATCGCGCCGACACCCATGCTCACGGACTCGTCCAGCGACGTAGTGTCCAGCGCGATCTGCGGATAGGCCGTGGCGGCGCTCACGATCCTGCCGATATCGGCGGCGCTGGCGCGATTGGACGGCGAGATCCCCATGGCGTCCTCGAAGCGGGCGTGTTCCAGCCCCAGCGCGGCGGCCTTGCGCCGCAGGGCCCGCGCGAAAGCCGCCTCGCCGCCCGGATAGCTGCGCGCCAGCGCGTGCGCGGCGCGATTGTCCGACGACATCAAGGCCAGCTTCAGCATGGTGTCCAACGGGGCGACCGCCCCCACTGGCAGCTGCCACGCCCCGCCCCGCGCCGCCTCGGCGTCGCGCTCGTCGATGCGGACCGGCTGGGACAGGTCGGGCGCCGCGTCCAGCAGCACCATCGCCGTCATCAGCTTGGTCAGCGAGGCGATGGGCACCGCCTCGTTCTCGGCCACCCCGACCAGCGTGTCGCCCGAACGCGCGTCCAGCACCAGCACATGGGAGGCGCCACTGGACTGGATCAGGGCGTCGATGCCCGGTAATTGCGCCAGCGCCCGGCGGGCCGCGTCGGCGCGGCCGTCGTCCGTCGGACCGGCCTGGACCCCGGCGCCGGCGATCGCCACGGCCAGCATGGCGGCCAGCGCCGGCATGGCCACGGCACGGCGCGCCGGCAGGCTGTCGGGCCGGGTCAGGCGGCGTATCCGGTCCAGCAGGTCGCCGTCGCGCGCGCCCGGCGCCACCGGCGCGGGCGCGTCGTCGGCGTCCCGGCTCAAGGCGTTCAAGGCAAGCGCCAGCCGGCGCGGTTGGCCGATAAGCGCGGCGGCCATGTCGTCCGCGATCCGTTCGCGCTCGACACGGATGCGCCGCGACAGCCACCAGACCGTGGGATGGAAGAACAACAGGATCTCGGCCGCGAACTGCAGCACGTTCACCAGATAATCGTGCCGGCGGACATGGGCCAGTTCATGGGCCAGCAACGCCTCCAGCAGGTCCGGCGGCATGCCCGTGACCAGGTTCGCCGGCACCAGCAGCACCGGCTTGAACCAGCCGGCCGTCACCGGCGTGGACAGCCCCCGCACGAGACGCAGGCCCACCTCCCGCCGCAGGCGCATGCGGCGCGCCAGGCCGGCCACGCGCGCCTGCCAGGCCGCGTCCGTCCAGGGCTGGCTGGCGCGCAGCAGGCGCCGCAGCCACGCCATGCCGGCCCAGACGCGCAACGCGGCCAGCGCCGCGCCGCCCAGCCAGGCCAGGGCAAACCACAGCGGCCAGGCTCCGGACCAGAGCGGCGACGCGGCGTCCGCCGGCCCCGTCGCCGACAGCGCGCGATAGGCATGCGCCACATCGGCGACGAACACCGCCACGCACAGCAGCAGCCCGGCGCAGCACAGCGCGTAGCGCAGCCGCGCATCCCGCGGCCGGGTCAGCGACAGCAGCGCGGCCATGGCGCAATGGATGCCCAAGGCTTGCCAGAGAAACGCCGGCAAGGCCGTGCCCAGCGCCCAGGCGCCGCCCAGCAGCAACCCGCTCACCGCTTGTCCCCGCGCGGCTCGTCCTTGCTTTCCTCGCGCAGCAGCGCCTCGATCTCGGCCCGGTCGCGCTTGCTCACATGCCCTTCGCGCAGGGCAGCCAGCACCAGCGCCTTGCCCGATCCGGCGAAAGCCTTGCGGATCAGATCCTTCAGCAGGCCGCCCTGCGTGGCCTTCTGGCTCTGCGCGGCCGCATAGACGTGCGAACGCTCGCTCTCGTCGCGCGTCAGCAGACCCTTGCCATGCATGATCTGCATCTGCCTGAGCACATTGGCATGGCTCAGGTCCTCGCGTTCCGCCGCCATGTGGGCGTGGACCTGCTTGACCGTGGCGGGCCCGGTTTCCCAGATGGCCTGCAACACGTCGAGTTCGGCGCTGGTGGGTTTGGCGGGGGGAGGCGACTTGGCGGGCATGGCGAGCTTCCGGGGAAAGCGAGGTTTTATCTAGAACGTTTTTTCTAGAATAACTTTTCTAGAAAAGATTGTCTATGTTGAAACAGGACTGTGCACTTCATCACAATGCGCAAGATCCGGCATCCGCCCGCCGGCGCGCGGGGATAATATGCCGCTCCGATAAAATTCCCCTATACGAGAAAAGGACGAACGGCAATGAGCGGCAAGACCCGGGTAGGCATCATTTTCGGCGGCAAGTCGGCGGAGCATGAGGTGTCGCTGCAATCGGCCAGGAACATCGTCGACGCGCTGGACAAGGAGCGCTACGAAGCCGTGCTGATCGGCATCGACAAGCAGGGCCAGTGGCACGTCAACGACGCCTCGAACTATCTGCTCCATGCCGAGGATCCCGCCCTGATCGCGCTGAATCGAAGCAATGTCGAAGTCGCGCTGGTGCCCGGCAAGCAGGAACGCCAGCTGGTGGGCGCCGGCGGAGCGGCGCCGGCCTTGGGCCAGATCGACGTGATCTTCCCCATCGTGCACGGCACGCTGGGCGAGGACGGCTCGCTGCAGGGCATGCTGCGCCTGGCCAACCTGCCTTTCGTGGGCTCGGACGTGCTGGGCTCGGCGCTGTGCATGGACAAGGCCATGACCAAGCGCGTGCTGCAGGCCGCCGGCCTCGCCGTGGCGCCGTTCGAATCCTATACCCGCGCCACCGCCGCGCGCGCCCGCTACGCCGAGCTGGCCGCCCGCCTCGGCCCGGTGCTGTTCGTCAAGCCCGCCAACATGGGATCCTCCGTGGGCGTGAGCAAGGTGCGCAACGAAGCCGAGTTCACGCAGGCCATGGCGCTGGCGCTGCAATTCGACCACAAGGTGCTGGTGGAACAGGCCATCGTCGGCCGCGAGATCGAATGCGCCGTGTTGGGCAATGACGACCCGCAGGCCAGCGCCTGCGGCGAGATCGTGCTGCGCGACGAGTTCTATTCCTACGACACCAAGTACATCGACGAAGACGGCGCCGCCGTGGTGGTGCCTGCGGACATCAGCGCACAAGCCAGCGAGACGATCCGAGGCGTGGCGCTGGATGCCTTCCGCGCGCTGGAATGCGCGGGCCTGGCGCGGGTCGACGTGTTCCTGACGCCGGACGGCCAGGTCATCGTCAACGAGGTCAACACCCTGCCCGGCTTCACCCGCATCAGCATGTACCCCAAGCTGTGGCAGGCCAGCGGCATGAGCTACCCGGAACTGGTCACCCGGCTGATCGAGCTGGCGCGCGAGCGGCATGCGCGCGACGCCATGCTGAAGACCTCGATCCGCTGAAGCCGGCGCGGCCGGCGTCCGGGGCGGCCCAGGCCGCCCC
>NZ_JCBANG010000120.1:0-15315 GCF_059760905.1 Achromobacter sp. 1011811831 | reverse complement strand
GGCCGATCCCGCCGTCGAGCCCGCCGATGCGGCCGCGAAGCAGGCCGCCAGGCGCACCCGCGCCGTGACGGCGCTAGCCGCCGGAACAGGCGCGAAGGCCTCCACGAAGGCCGCAACCAAAACCGCATCGAAGACCACAACCACAGCCGCCGCCAAATCGGCCGCCACCCGCAAACCCGCCAACAACAAGACCAAACCGCAATGAACCTGCCGTCCTCCACGCATTACGACAAGCTCATCGCCCGCGCCCAGACCCTGTCGGCCGCGCCCTGCGCCATCGCCCATCCCTGCGACGAACCGTCGCTGTCGGCCGCGCTGGAAGCGCGCGACCTGGGCCTGCTGCAGCCCATCCTGGTCGGTCCGGAGCGCAAGATCCGCGAAACCGCCGCGCAGTTCCGCCTGAACCTGGGCGACGCGCGCATCGTCGACGCGCCGCACAGCCACGCGGCGGCCGAGACCGCCGTGGCGCTGGTGCGCAGCGGCGAGGCCAGCCTGCTGATGAAGGGCAGCCTGCACACCGACGAACTCATGCACGAGGTCGTCGCGCGCAACACCGGGCTGCGCAGCAGCCGCCGCATCAGCCATGTGTTCATCATGGAAGTGCCCACCTACCCGGAGCCGCTGTTCATCACCGACGCGGCGATCAACATCTTCCCCGACCTGGAAACCAAGGCCGACATCATCCGCAACGTGATCGACCTGCATCACGGGCTGGGCCTGGGCGAGCCGCGCGTGGCCATCCTGTCGGCGGTGGAACAGGTCACGCCCAGCATCCCCAGCACCATTGAAGCCGCCGCGCTGTGCAAGATGGCGGACCGCGGCCAGATCGCCGGAGGCCTGCTGGACGGCCCGCTGGCGCTGGACAACGCCATCAGCCCGGAAGCGGCCCGCATCAAGGGCATCCGCTCGCACGTGGCGGGCGTGGCCCAGGTGCTGGTGGTGCCGGACCTGGAAGCCGGCAACATGCTGGCCAAGAACCTGACCTTCCTGGCCAACGCCGAGGCCGCTGGCATCGTGCTGGGCGCGCGCGTGCCCATCATCCTGACCAGCCGCGCGGACAGCCCGCGCTCGCGCCTGGCCTCGGCGGCGGTGGCGGCGATCTACTCGCACCACCTGGCCCAGCAGCAGGCCCGCCCGCTGGCCTGAGGCCGGCCAGGCTTCGGTTTCGTCCTTCGCCCACCGCAACGGATTCCCCCATTCCATGTCCGACACCATCCTCGTCATCAATGCAGGCAGTTCCAGCATCAAGTTCTACCTCTACGACATCGACGGCAAGGAAGAGCTGGCGCCGCGCCTGGGCGGCCAGCTCGAAGGCATCGGCACCACGCACCCGCGCCTGCGGGTGCGCGATGCCGCCGGCCAGACGCTGGTCGAGCGCGACATCGCTCCCAGCCACGCGCCCGACGTGCCCAATGGCCAGGAAGTCGTGGGCACCTGGCTCAGCGGCCACCTGGGCGGCGCGCCGCTGGCCGTGGGCCACCGCGTGGTGCACGGCGGCCCCGAGCTGTCCGAGCCGGTGCTGATCGATGACGACATCCTGGCGCGGCTGGATGCCTACACCCCGCTGGCTCCGCTGCACCAGCCCAACAACCTGGCGCCCATCCGCGTGATCCGCGAGCGCCGCCCCTGGATTCCCCAGGTCGCCTGCTTCGACACCGCCTTCCATCGCAGCCATTCCGAGGTGGCCGACCGCTACGCCCTGCCCGACTCGCTGTACCAGCAGGGCGTGCGGCGCTACGGCTTCCATGGCCTGTCCTACGAGTACATCGCCCAGCGCCTGCAGCGCGCGCTGCCCGAGGTCGCGATGGGCAAGATCGTCGCCGCCCACCTGGGCTCGGGCGTGTCGGCCTGCGCCATCCACCAAGGCAAGAGCGTGGACAGCACCATGGGCTTCACCGCGCTGGAGGGCCTGCCCATGGGCACGCGGCCGGGCCGGCTGGACCCCGGCGTGGTGCTGTGGATGATGGAACGCGGCATGAGCCATGACGAGATCGAGCACCTGCTCTATCACGACTGCGGCATGAAGGGCCTGTCCGGCATCGGCAACGACATGCGCGAGCTGCTGGCCAGCGACGCGCCCGGCGCGAAACTGGCCCTGTCCTACTTTGCCTGGCGCGTGGCCGAGGGCATGGCCGGCCTGGGCTGCGCCATGAACGGCATCGACGCCATCGTCTTCACCGCCGGCGTGGGCGAGAACTCCCCCGCCATCCGCCAGGCCATCAGCGAGCACTGGGGCTGGCTGGGCATCAAGCTGGACCCGGAACGCAACGCCCATCAGGGGCCGCGCATCTCCAGCGACGACAGCCGCATCGGCGTCTACGTGGTCCGCACCAACGAGGAGCTGATCATCGCCCAGCACACGCTCGCCCTGGTGAAACAACGATGAACGCGCCGCTACCGCTGGCCGGCAAGCGCGGCCTGATCACCGGCATCGCCAATGCCGATTCCATCGCCTGGGGCTGCGCCAAGGCCTTCCGCGCCATGGGCGCCGAACTGGCCGTGACCTACCTGAACGACAAGGCCTTGCCCCACGTCCGACCGCTGGCCGAGCAGGTGCAGGCCGACGTGCTGATGCCGCTGAACCTGCTGCACGAAGGCGAACTGGAGGCCGTGTTCGAGCGCCTGGAGCGCGAATGGGGCGCGCTGGACTTCGTGCTGCATTCCATCGCCTTCGCGCCGCGCGAGGACCTGCACGGCCGCGTCACCGACTGCTCGCGGGCCGGCTTCCTGCAGGCCATGGACGTGTCCTGCTGGTCCTTCATCCGCATGGCCAAGCTGGCCGAGCCGCTGATGAAGAACGGCGGCGCGCTGTTCTGCATGAGCTACTACGGCTCGCAGATGGTGGTTGAGCACTACAACATGATGGGGCCGGTCAAGGCCGCGCTGGAATCGGCCACCCGCTACCTGGCCGCCGAGCTGGGGCCGCAAGGCATCCGCGTGCATGCGATCTCGCCGGGACCGCTCAAGACGCGCGCCGCCTCGGGCATCGCCGAGTTCGACACGCTGCTGGACCGCGCCCAGGCCAAGGCGCCCGCGCGCAGCCTGGTGTCCATCGACGACGTGGGCGAGGCCACGGCCTGGCTGGCCACCGACGCCGCGCGGCGCATGACGGGGCAGACGCTATATATCGACGGCGGGTATCACATCATCGATTGAGCGCTGCGGCGCGCCCGGAACCGCTCCCTGGCCAGCGCCTCGACGCCCTCAAGCGCGCGCAGCGTCTAGGAGACCCCCACCAGGCGCAGTATCAGCAAGCCCATGCCGACGCCTGCGAGCGCAAGCAGGATCATCCAGGGTCGGATGCCGCTGCGCGGCACTTCACCCGGCGCGGCAGCCATGCCGTCATCTGGCGGCGACACAAGACGAACGGCCGGCGCCGCATCGCGCTCGCCGGACATGTCCGCACCCATGATCGTGCCGGGCTCCACGCCGTTGCGCGGTCCCGTCCATTGCTTGAGTTCGCTGATGTCCACGCCCGCTTGCCTCAGCATGTCCTGCAGGGATCCGCGGCCCATCTCCTGCTGCAAGGCTTCGATGTGCTCGCGCTGCTCGCGCGGAACCTGATCCAGGCTGTCGTAGCGACGGCCGTTTACCGTGACCGCGCCGTTCTTGATCCGGACGTCGAACGACCCTTCCTGGTCGCTGCCGGCGTAGCTCCATTCCTCGCTGACATGGACGCGGCCATCGCCAGAGGCCTCAGCCCCGCCGGACGACTCACTCGGCGGACCGCTGCTGGCGGACCAGCTGCGGGTCGTGGTGCTGTGACGCCAGGTCTTGCTGTGCTCGGTCATCGAATCGTCACCCTCGATAGATCTTGCGGACTAGCGGCGCGGTCGCGAAACAGGAATTGCCGCATCCGTGCGTTGAGCAGAATAGTCGAATTCCCCGTCAGAATGCCCTGAGCGGCGACAGCGCCCAGCACAGCCGCCCTTGCGCTGGCCGGCTCCAGGAGGAATGCGCCGCATCAACCCAGCTCGGCCGGCGCCGGCTGGCGCCAGCGCTCGATGGCGTCCACCGCCTGTTCCGGGCTGCCGAAGATCTTGTCGCGGCCGATCTTCTTCACCAGGCCCGAACGCTCCAGCGCGGTGCGGAACTGGCCGTGCCCGCCCGCCACCAATAGCGTCATGCCGCGCGCGTCCAGCTCGCGCTTGAGTTCGTACAGCGCCTCGACCGCGTCGGCGTCTGCCTGGGTCATGGCCTCAGCGTCCAGCACGAACCATTGCACGTCGCCGGCCTGGTCCATGACCTCGCGAGCGCGCCGCCGGAACGTGTCGGCATTGAAGAACCATACCGGCGACTCGAACAGCCAGATCACCGTGCCGGGCACGGGTTGCGCCTCCGGATTCAAGTGCAGCTTGCCCAGCACCGACTCGCCTGGCTGGCGCCCCAGCAGCGCGTCGCGCGGATTGCCCGACACGTACATGGCATAGAGCAGCGTCGCGCCCACCGACACGGCCACTCCCTGCAGCACGCCGAAGCCGACCACGCCGACCGCGGCCAACACGCCGAACGCCAGCTCGATGCGGGAAATGCGGGCCAGCCGCATGAAGGCGTGCCCGTCGAACAGGCTGGCCGCCGCCAGCAGCAAAATGGCCGACAGCACGGCCTGCGGCAGCCAATAGAGCGGCCCGCTGAGCAGGCCCACGACCACGGCCAGCGCCGCCGCCGCGCTGATGCTGACCAGCGGCGACGAGCCGCCCGCCACCAGTCCCACCGCCGTGCGCGAGTCGGCGCCGGTCACGACGAAGCCCTGGAACAGCCCGGCGGCCACGTTGGCCGCGCCGAAGCCGACCAGTTCGCGGTTCGGATCGATATGCTCGCCGCTGCGGGCCGCGAAGCTGCGGGCGGTGACGATGCCGCTGGAAAAACTCACCACCAGCACGCCAGCGGCGCCCAGCAGGATGTCATCCACGCCGTCCAGCCGCACCGGCAGGCTGAGCGCCGGCAGGCCAGCCGGCACCTCGCCCACCACGGCGATGCCCATGCCGGGAAAATCGAAGGCCCAGGACGCCGCGCAGGCGCCCACCACCAGCAGGATGGGGCCGGGCCAGTTGGGACGCCAGCGCTTGAGCGCGATCAGCAGCAGGCAGGAGCCCAGCCCCAGCGCCAGCGTCGGGATGCGGATTTCCGGCAGGCGGCGCGACAGCTCCAGGAAGGGATGGATCAGCCCGCTGTTGCGCAGGCCCACGCCGGTCAGGCCGCTGAGCTGCGACAGCGCCAGCGTGATCGCCACGCCCGCCATGTAGCCGATCAGCACGGGCCGCGACAGCAGATTGGCCAATACGCCCAGCCGCAGCACCCGCGCGATCAGGCAGCCCATGCCCACGGTCAGCGCGATGCCGGTGGCCGCCACCAGCCGGTCCTGCGGATCGGTCAGCGCCATGCCGGTGAGCGTGGCGGCGATCAGCGTGCAGGTCGCGGTATCAGGCCCGACGATCAGGGTGCGCGACGATCCGAACACCGCGTAGCCCAGCATGCCGGCGATCGCCGCCCACAAGCCGGCCACTGGCGGCACGCCCATCATGGCGGCGTAGGCCAGGCCCACGGGCAGCGCCACGGCGGCCACGCTCAGGCCGGCCATGACATCGCGGCGGGCGGCATCGCGGCTCAGGCCGCGCAGATGGTTCAGGCCAGGGAAAAAGCGCAGGTTCATAGGCTGGGAAAGAAGCGTCGGTGGGACCGCCAAGCCTACACCAAGGCGGCTGTCCGGCGGCGGGGCCAGATCAACGGCCAAGACGATAGCCGGAACGGCAGGCGCCTGGCATCCCTTGCGCCGACGCGCAAAGAAAAACGCCGGTCCCGCCGCAAGGCGGAACCGGCGTTCTTGCCGGACGCGTCAACCAGGGACTCAGGCGGCGCGGGCTTCCAGCACGGCCACGGCCGGCAGCGTCTTGCCTTCCAGGAACTCCAGGAAAGCGCCGCCGCCGGTGGAGATGTAGCCCACCTGCTCGCCGATGCCGTACTTGGCGATGGCGGCCAGCGTGTCGCCGCCGCCGGCGATCGAGAAGCCGGCCGAACCGGCGATGGCGCGGGCCACCACTTCGGTGCCGTTGGCGAACTGGTCGAACTCGAACACGCCGACCGGGCCGTTCCAGACGATGGTGCCGGCCTGCTTCAGGATCCCGGCCAGCTGCGCCGCGGTCTGCGGGCCGATGTCCAGGATCATGTCGTCGTCGGCCACGTCCCCGGCCGCCTTGACGGTGGCCTCGGCGTCGGCGCCGAAGGACTTGGCGCAGACCACGTCCACCGGGATCGGCACGTCGGCGCCGCGCTGCTTCATCAGCTCGATCACGGCGCGGGCCTGATCGACCTGGTCGGGCTCGGCCAGCGACTTGCCGATCGACAGTCCGGCGGCCAGCATGAAGGTGTTGGCGATGCCGCCGCCCACCACCAGCTGGTCGACCTTGTCGGCCAACGATTGCAGGATGGACAGCTTGGTCGAGACCTTGGAGCCGCCGACGATGGCGACCAGCGGACGCTTGGGCTCATGCAAAGCGCGGCCCAGCGCGTCCAGCTCGGCTTCCAGCAGCGGACCGGCGCAGGCCACCGGCGCGAAGCGCGCGATGCCGTGCGTGGTGGCCTCGGCGCGGTGCGCCGTGCCGAAGGCGTCGTTGACGTAGACGTCGCACAACGCGGCCATCTTCCTGGCCAGCGCCTCGTCGTCCTTCTTCTCGCCGACGTTGACGCGGCAGTTTTCCAGCAGCACGACCTGGCCGGCGTCGACCTTGACGCCATCGACCCAGTTCTGCACCAGCTGCACGGGCATGCCCAGCAGCTCGGACAGGCGCTGGCCGACCTTGGCCAGCGAATCGGCCTCGGTCAGCACGCCCTCTTTCGGGCGGCCCAGGTGGGACGTGACCATCACGGCCGCGCCGGCGTCCAGCGCCAGGCGGATGCCAGGCACGGAGGCGCGGATGCGCGTGTCTTCGGAAATGCGGCCGGCGTCGTCGAACGGCACGTTCAGGTCGGCGCGGATGAACACGCGCTTGCCGGACAGGGCGCCGGCCTTGGCCAGCGCGGACAGGGTTTGTACCTTGGGCATATGCTTTGCTTCCTAGAGTTGGCGAACAAAGGGGACGAACCCGCTTTCCGCCGTGGCGGAAAACCTGTTCGTCCCCTTCGATCCGACAGCGATGCTTACTTGGCCGACATCAGCGCGACGGTGGTGTCGAGCATGCGGTTCGAGAAGCCCCACTCGTTGTCGTACCAGGACGAGACCTTGACCAGGCGGCCCGAGACCTTGGTCAGCGACGCGTCGACGGTGCTGGAGGCCGGGTTGTGGTTGTAGTCCACCGAAACCAGGGGCTCGGTGTTGTAGTCCAGGATGCCCTTCAGCTCGCCCTCAGAGGCGGCCTTCAGGATGCTGTTCACTTCTTCGGCGGTCGTGTCGCGCTTGGCCACGAAGGACAGGTCGACGATCGACACGTTGATGGTCGGGACGCGGATGGCGTAGCCGTCCAGCTTGCCGTTCAGTTCCGGCAGCACCAGGCCGACCGCGGCGGCGGCGCCGGTCTTGGTCGGGATCATGCTCATGGTGGCCGAACGGGCGCGGCGCAGGTCTTCGTGGTAGACGTCGGTCAGGACCTGGTCGTTGGTGTAGGCGTGGACCGTGGTCATCAGGCCGTTTTCCAGGCCCAGCTTGTCGTTCAGCGGCTTGACCAGCGGGGCCAGGCAGTTGGTGGTGCACGACGCGTTCGAGATGACGGTGTCGGTGGCCTTCAGCACGCCGTGGTTGACGCCGTAGACGACGGTGGCGTCAACGTCCTTGCCGCCGGGAGCCGAGATGATGACCTTCTTGGCGCCGCCCTTGATGTGCGCGCCGGCCTTTTCCTTGGTCGTGAAGAAGCCCGTGCACTCCAGCACCACGTCGACCTTCAGCTCGCCCCAGGGCAGCTCGGCCGGATTGCGGTTGGCCAGCACGCGGATCTTGTCGCCATTGACCACCATGTAGTCGCCGTCGACTTCGACGGTGCCCGGGAACTTGCCGTGGGCGGTGTCGTAACGGGTCAGGTGGGCGTTGGTCTTGGGATCGCCCAGGTCGTTGATGGCGACGATTTCGATATCGTGCTTCTTGCCACCTTCGTAGTGGGCACGCAGGATGTTGCGGCCGATGCGACCGTAACCGTTGATGGCGACGCGAATGGTCATGACTAGGCTCCTTTTTTACAGAACTTGCTTGACGGTCTCGGCCACCTTGTCGGCGGTCAGCCCGAAGAACTTGAACAGCGCGCCGGCCGGGGCGGATTCGCCATAGCGGTCGATGCCGACCACGGCGCCTTCCAGGCCCACGTACTTGTGCCAGAAGGCGGTCACGCCGGCCTCGACGGCCACGCGCGGCAGGCCCTTGGGCAACACGGACTGCTTCCAGGCGGCGTCCTGCTTGTCGAACACGTCGGTGCTGGGCATGGAGACCACGCGCACGGCGACGCCGTCCTTGGCCAGCTGGGCCTGCGCGTCCAGCGCGATGGCGACTTCCGAACCGGTGGCGATGATGACGGCGCGGGCGCCTTCGGCGTCGCGCAGCACATAGCCGCCGCGGGCGATGGCGGCCACGGTGGCGGCATCGCGCTGCACGAAGGGCAGGTTCTGGCGCGACAGCAGCAGCGCGGTCGGGCCACCGTCATGCACGTCCATGCCGATGCTGGTCGGACGCGTCACGGCGGCGTTCCAGGCCACGGCGGTCTCGGCCGTGTCGCAGGGACGCCAGAGCGACAGGTTGGGAATCAGGCGCAGGCTGGCGGCGTGCTCGATCGACTGGTGGGTCGGACCGTCCTCGCCCAGGCCGATGGAGTCGTGCGTGAACACGTGCACCACGCGCTGCTTCATCAGCGCGGCCATGCGGATGGCGTTGCGCGAGTAGTCGGAGAAGGTCAGGAAGGTGCCGCCGAAAGGCAGGTAGCCGCCGTGCAGCGCCACGCCGTTCATGATGGCGGCCATGCCGAATTCACGCACGCCGTAGTTGATGTGGCGGCCGAACTGGATGCCCTGTTCGCCGGCGCGGACGGCGGCGACGCCCTTCCAGTCGGTGAAGTTCGAGCCGGTCAGGTCGGCCGAGCCGCCCAGCATTTCGGGCAGCAGCGGGGCCAGGGCCGTGATGGCGAACTGCGAGGCCTTGCGGGTGGCGACGGTTTCGGCCTTTTCCAGCGTGGCGTCCAGGAACGCCTTGAACTGTTCGGCGTAGCCGGCGGGCATTTCACCCTTCATGCGGCGCTTGAATTCGGCGGCCTCGGCGGGGAATTCGGCGGCATAGGCGTCGAACGCCGATTGCCATTCGGCCTGGGCGGCGGCGCCCTGCTTGCGGCCGTCCCAGCCGTCGTAGATGGCTTGCGGGATCTGGAACGGCTCGGCCGACCAACCCAGCGCGGCGCGGGTGGCGGCGATCTCGTCCTTGCCCAGCGGGGCGCCGTGCACGTTGTGCGTGCCGGCCATGTTGGGCGAGCCCTTGCCGATGACGGTGCGGCAGACGATCAGCGTCGGCTTGGCCGACTGCGAGCGGGCCTGCTTGATGGCGGCGTCCACCGCGGCAACGTCGTGGCCGTCGATGCCGCGGATCACGTTCCAGCCGTAGCCCTCGAAGCGCTTGGCGGTGTCGTCGGCGAACCAGTGCTCGACATGACCGTCGATGGAGATGCCGTTGTCGTCATACAGCACGACCAGCTTGCCCAGCTTCAGCGTGCCGGCCAGCGAGCAGACTTCGTGCGAGATGCCTTCCATCAGGCAGCCGTCGCCGGTGAAGGCGTAGGTGTGATGGTCGACGATGGTGTGACCGGGCTTGTTGAACTCGGCCGCCAGCAGCGCCTCGGCCAGCGCCATGCCGACCGCGTTGCCCAGGCCCTGGCCCAGCGGGCCGGTGGTGGTTTCCACGCCCGGGGTGATGCCCACTTCGGGATGGCCCGGCGTCTTGGAGTGCAGCTGGCGGAAGTTCTTCAGCTCTTCGATCGGCAGATCGTAGCCCGTCAGGTGCAGCAGGGCGTAGATCAGCATGGAGCCGTGGCCGTTGGACAGCACGAAGCGGTCGCGGTTGGCCCAGGCGGGATCCTTGGGATTGTGGCGCAGGTTGCCGGCCCACAGGGCCTGGGCGATTTCCGCCATGCCCATCGGAGCGCCCGGATGCCCGGAATTCGCTTGTTGCACGGCATCCATCGCGAGGGCGCGGATGGCATCCGCCAAGGCAAGTTTAGGGGCGGTCGGATTGCTCATTCGAAAGGCTCTTTGATGCTGGCCGACCCATCGGGAAATAGGGGCCAGTTAAGTAGGTTGCGAAGCAAAAGATTTTAGCACCTGGGGATTTCCCCCCGCCCATCGGCCGGAAGGGCGAGGCGGAGCGCCGTTTTCACCCCTGTCAGAAACAACGTAGTTCCCGCAATTGCGGGGATCGGGTCCGACATTCAATATGGGACCGCCTGCTACCTTCCGGATCTCGCTACGATGATCGCCATGCTCAATATCACGCTTCCCGCCAAGGGCTTCGTCGCCTTGCGCAACGCGCTGGGCGAAGCGCCCGCGATCGCGATCAGCCAGGCGCTTGACGAGGCCCAGGTTCGCGGCGAAGCCGAGCTGGCCGCGAAGATCCTGGCGGAATCAGAAGCCCGGCTACGGCAGGCCAGCGCTGCATCCGACGCCAAGCTGGAGCGGTCCCGCGCGGAATTCCAGCAGGTGCACCGCGAGTTGCGCGAGCAGATCGCCCAACTGCCAAACCGCGAGGAACTCAAGCGCTTCGCCACCCACGCCGACCTGGCCGAACTGCGCGCCCATGTGCTGCGCCTGGACAAGAAGATGACCGTGGGCTTCCTGGCCCTGAGCGCGCTGCAGCTGGCGCCAAACGCCCCGCTCTTCCTGGAATGGGGCGCCAAAATGGTAGGCTACGCGCTTAAATAGGGCTTGCCTGCACTGACACGCAGCATGGCGCCGGCATCCGCGCCGCAAGCCCCTGCTCCCGTCACGCCATTCTGCAACATTCATGTCCGACCCTCGCTTCTTCTGCGATGTCCCGCTAGCCCCCGGCGCCCGGATCGCCCTGCCCGAAGCCCTGGCCCATCACGCATTGCGCGTGCTGCGTCTGCGCCCTGGCGAAGCCATCGTCCTGTTCGACGGCAAGGGCGGCGAATATCCGGCCGTGCTCGAAACGGAAGGCAAGACGGGATACGCCCAACTGGGGCCGTTCAACCCCAGGGAAGCGGAGCCAGCCGGCCGCATCACCCTGGTCCAGGGCCTGCCTTCGGGCGACAAGATGGACTGGGTGATCGAAAAGGCCGTGGAGCTGGGCGCGGCCCGCGTCGTCCCGGTGGCGGCCCAGCGCAGCGTGTTGCAACTGGCCGGCCCCCGGCTGGAAAAGCGGGTGGCCCACTGGCAACGCATCGCCCAATCGGCCAGCGAGCAATGCGGCCGCAATCGCCTCATGAACGTGGACGCGCCGCAAACGCTGGCGCAATGGCTGGAGCAGCCGGCCGAAGGCCTGCGGCTGCTGTGCCATCCGGATGCCGACGACGACCTGGCGGGCACCCTGGCCGCCCTGCGAAATCAGGACGGCACGCCGGCGCTGACCTTGCTGGTGGGTCCCGAGGGCGGCTGGTCCGACAAGGAACTCGATCAGGCGCGAGCGGCGGGCGTGCGGGCAGTCAGGTTCGGCCCCCGGGTGCTGCGCACGGAAACGGCCGGCCTGGCGCTGATCGCCGCCGCGGCAGCCCTGCTCGACTGGTGATGCCTGCCCTGCCCGGCGGGCAGTGAACAAATGGCGCCAACCGCATCGCCCCAGGACTGAGGCGGCCTTTCTTCAGTCTTATTCGTTGTCGCCGTAGGGCGCGGCGGCGACGCCAGGTTCGGGATCGGGATGACGGCCCGCATGCTCGACCACATACGCAAAGATGCGGCCATTCTCGTGGGCGAACTCAGCCGCGTCGGCGCAGACGGCCTCGATCCGGGCAGCGTCCTCTTCCAGGGCGGGATCGCCGGAATGCAGCCGGTACAGCCACAGCACCACGCCGACCTTGTGATCCAGGACGGTATCGCACAAGCAATCGTAGAGCGCGTCCAGGTTGCCGCCGAAATATTCGGGGAAATCCACCGCCTTGACGATGGCGCGCAGCACGGCAGAGCGGCTGCGGGCCGGATCGCAATTCGCCACGAACAGCGCCAGGCCAAGCTCATGCGCGGCATCTACCACGGCCTTCTTGTCCAGCCCCTCGTCATGGGGCAAGGCGCCGCCGCGCCGCAACTGGCGCTGCAAGGTAGATTGGGCATTGCGCGTCATGCCTGTGCCTCCTCGAAAAAGGCGATAACTTCGCGATTACGCTGCATCGTATCGGCATAACCCAGTTCTATCAATCGCTTGGTGTAGCTGGATTCGAACAGCAGATACGACATCAGCGCGCCGCCCCCGGGCCGGCCTGGATCGGACGATACACCGAGTACGCGAAAAAGGGCACGGGCCTGCGCCGGCATGTCATCCAGGTGCTCCAGCGCCAGCAGATCGAGCGACCGGCTGGGCGTGATGCTCAATACCCGGATCCGGCGCATGGTGCCGTCCTGGCCATCTGGAACGGCGTGCTCCATCAACTGGTTGATGCGCTCCAGCCGTTCGACGTCGGCCGACAGGCCGTCCAGGAAGATGCTGGACAGCGCATGGCCGCCCACCTGCGCCAGCGACGGATACGGCGGCGTATCCTCGCGGTTCTCTGGATGGGTTTCGTCGCGGAATCCGGTACCGACCACCAGCACCCGGTGGGCGCCCAGATGGATCGCCGGACTGATGGGCGCGAGCTGGCGCATGGAACCATCGCCGCACCATTCCCCCTTGCCGTGGACGTCGACACGGCGCGCGGGAAACACGAAGGGTATGGCCGATGAGGCCATCAGGTGGTCGATGCCGATGTCCGTGGGAATCGCCAGGCGCAGGTAGCGATGCCAGGGTTCGATGGGCCGGTGCGCCTGATAGAAGGTCAGGTGTTCGCCGCTGGTATAGCCTGATGCCGTGATGGCCAGCGCCGACAGCGAGCCCCGTTCCAGGTTGGACTGCAGGTTGCCGAAGTCCAGCACCCGGCCCAGCAAGGCCTGCAACGGGCTGTTGTCCAGCAGCGACTGGGGCCGCTTGCGCGTCAGGCCGGAATACATCCAGCCGAGCGACAACAGGCCCAACCAGCGCACGCCGGTGCGGATCAGGCCGGGCGCGTCGGCCCGGTAGATCATGTCGGTACTCAGCGAGGACCACAGGCGGCGCACCCGCCGCACCCCCAGGTGCGGACGGTCGGCACGGCAGGCCAGCGCGGCGGCGTTGATGGCGCCCGCCGAGGTGCCGCAGATGATGTCGAAGGGATTCTGGAAACGGGAGTGCCAATCCGGATCCAGCAATTCCATGATGGCGCTGAGCACGCCGACCTGGTAGGCGGCGCGCGCGCCGCCCCCGGTCAGGACCAGTCCGGTCGGCGTGCGCGGACACGCCGGGCCGGCGGGAGTGACTTCAACGCGGCGTATTGACATCGACCACTGTCATGGCGGTCATGTTGACGATGCGGCGCACGGTCGAGCTGGAGGTCAGGATGTGCACCGGCGCGTTCGCGCCCAGCAGGAACGGACCCACCGCCACGTTGCCGCCGGCCGCCGTCTTGAGCAGGTTGTAGGCGATGTTGCCCGAGTCCACGTTCGGGCACACCAGCAGGTTGGCCTCGCCCTTGAGCGTGGACGAAGGCAGGATGCGCAGGCGCAGCGCCTCGTCCAGCGCGCAGTCGCCATGCATCTCGCCGTCGATCTCCAGGTCCGGCTCCATCTGGCGCACCAGTTCCAGCGCGCGGCGCATCTTCGCGCCCGAGGCCGAGCTGCCCGAGCCGAAGTTCGAGCGCGACAGCAGCGCGACCTTCGGCGCCAGGTTCATGCGGCGCATGGCTTGCGCCGCCATGCGCGTGAACTCGGCGATCTGCTCGGCCGTGGGTTCGTCGTTGACGTGCGTATCCACCAGCACCACCGTGCGCTCGTTCAGCAGCAGGATGTTCATGGCGGCGTAGACGTTGTCGCCAGGGCGACGACCGATCACTTCATCCACGAAGCGCAGGTGATCGTGATAAGCGCCCACGGTACCGCAGACCATGCCGTCGGCGTCGCCCACATGCACCATCATCGCGCCGATCAGCGTCAGGCGGCGGCGCATTTCCACGCGCGCCATTTCCTTGGTGATGCCACGGCGGCACATCAGCTCCCAGTACGTGGTCCAGTACTGGTGGAAGCGTTCGTCGTATTCCGGGTTGGTGACTTCCACGTCCTCGCCCAGGCGCAGGCGCAGGCCGAATTTCTCGATGCGCGACAGCAGCACGGCGGGACGGCCCACCAGGATGGGACGCGCCAGGCCTTCGTCGACGATGACCTGCACCGCGCGCAGCACGCGCTCATCTTCGCCCTCGGTGAAGACGATGCGGGATTTTCCGCCGCCGCGCACGATGCGCTTGGCCGCCGAGAACAGCGGCTTCATGAAGGCGCCCGAGTGGTACACGAACTGCTGCAGCTGTTCCTCGTACGCTTCCAGGTCCGCCAGCGGACGCGTCGCCACCCCGCCTTCCATCGCCGCCTTGGCCACCGCCGGCGCGATCCGCACGATCAGGCGCGGGTCGAACGGCTTCGGAATCAGGTAATCCGCACCAAACGAGATGTCATACGTGCCATAGGCCGCCGCCACCACTTCGTTCTGCTCTTCCTCGGCCAGCTCCGCGATCGCGTACACCGCCGCCTTTTCCATCTCGCGCGTGATCGTCGTCGCGCCCACGTCCAGCGCGCCCCGGAAAATGTACGGGAAGCACAGCACGTTGTTCACCTGGTTCGGATAGTCCGACCGACCCGTGGCCATCACCACGTCGTCGCGCACCCCGTGCGCCACCTCCGGCAGGATCTCCGGCGTCGGGTTGGCCAGCGCCAGGATCAGCGGCCGAGTACCCATCGCCGCCACCATCTCCGGCTTGAGCACGCCGCCGGCCGACAGGCCCAGGAACACGTCCGCCCCCTCGATCACCTCGGCCAGCTTGCGCGCGTCCGTCTTCTGCGCGAAACGCGCCTTGTCCGGATCCATCAGCGTCGTGCGGCCCTCGTACACCACCCCTTCGATATCCGTGACCCAGATGTTCTCCAGCGGCAGGCCCAGGTCCACCATCAGGTCCAGGCACGCCAGCGCCGCCGCGCCCGCGCCCGAAGTCACCACCTTCACCTGATCGATCTGCTTGCCCACCACCTTCAGGCCATTGATGAACGCCGCCGACACGCAGATCGCCGTGCCATGCTGGTCGTCGTGGAACACCGGGATCTTCATCCGCTCGCGCAGCTTGCGCTCGACCGTGA